>CAXUIS010000080.1:0-12608 GCA_964250915.1 uncultured Ktedonobacteraceae bacterium
ACACAGAACCTGCCGAAACACATGTTTCGGCAGGTTCTGTGTTACAATCTCTATATTAAAATTCTTAGATGTTGCAGTGTGAGAGACCGCGCTTCTCAAGGTACTGTTGGTGATAGTCTTCGGCCTTGAAGAATGTTTGCGCAGGCACAATCTCCGTCACAATTGGCCTCTTGTACTTACCGGAGCTTTGCAGTTTCTCTTTAGAGGCAAGAGCCTCAGCCTTTTGCTCTTCTGAGTGATAGAAGATGACTGAGCGGTATTGTGTACCGATATCTGGTCCCTGACGGTTAAGTGTTGTTGGATTGTGATTCTCCCAGAACACGTTTAGAAGCGTTTCGTAAGAGACTCTCGATGGATCAAACTCGACTTGCAAAGTTTCCGCATGTCCAGTACGTCCTGTGCATACATCGTGGTATGTAGGATTATTGAAGGTACCACCCTCATAGCCTACTGTTGTCGAGATGACGCCTTTTATCTGACGAAACTCAGCTTCTACACCCCAGAAGCATCCGGCAGCGAAGTCAGCTTTTTGTGTTGTCTTGGTGATCTCTTGTTGCATTGTAACTGTTGCTCCTTTTATAAGCATATCGTTGTCTACGTTTATTGTAATATATAGTACTACGAGAAAACAATCCAGTTTTTACAGAGACGTTGACTCTCAATAGGATAGGTAATACATATAGAATGGGATATTCAGCTAGTCCTGGTTGCGACACCCTTACATAGCGTGTTATACTTTGCCGTGTCTTGAAACGTGGAATTAAAGTATAGCAGAGAAAAGTAGAAGCGATGCGTCAAGTTAGTCCTCGAAACAATCGTCTCAGTAACCCTCGTCATTTTATTGGTTTGGGTGGGATAGCTCTTTCTCTCCTCATTCTGCTGAGTGTCGTCTTCTATGTCTATGCCTCCTACCGTAATATAACAACAGCGAAGGGTCAACATGTTCCCGCATCTGCATCGAGTTTACAACCTCCTATCACCTGCAAAACGTCTCATCACACTGCTGGTGATACAACGGTGTTCATCACATCTGGTGGTTTAAAGCGGTCATTTCTTGTACATCTCGCCTCCTCCTATGGCAGACAGCCACAACCGCTTGTCCTGCTTTATCATGGCTATAACTGGACATCACAAGTTATGGAGTGGACATCGGGCATGGATAAGGAAGCAGATAAAGTAGGTTTCGTGCTGGTCTATCCACAAGCAACTGACGACCCGCCCTCGTGGAATGCCGGTGTAGGTGCGTATGGACCAACAGGCGACGCGGATGATATACAGTTCACACGCGACATGTTGCAGTCAATCGAGCAAAACTATTGTGTAGATGTGCACCGTGTCTACATCTCTGGCTTCTCGCTTGGTGGAGGTATGGCTTATCGCCTTGCCTGTACATTGAGCGACAAACTTGCAGCCGTTGCCACTGTTTCTGGCGCATACTATCCTATTCCAGAAGGTTGTCATCCCACACGTCCCTTACCCATTATGGAAATTCACGGATATGCAGACCCACTCGCCCCCTATGCTGGTAACATCAACACACGTATGGGAGCAGTACAAACGTATCTTAATGGGTGGCTTAGTCGAGATTCGTGTACTGGCAATCCCGAAACCTTTTTCCAACAAGGTGATGTTACTGGTATACAATGGACGAAGTGCGCTAACAATACTATCGTACGTCACTATCGCATCAGTGATGGACAGCATACGTGGCCCGGCAGCCCTGGCACGACACACGTGATCAATGCGAACGTGGTAATATGGGACTTTTTTAGCAAGTTCTCTTTGTGAAGATGAAGATAAGGTTTGAGCAATGGACATTTCCAATTTGCCATCTGCTATAGCAGACCTTTGTGGAAATGGAAGGTGGCAAGAAATAACTGTTGGATATTCTAGTAATTCGGTATTTCGTATTACGAGTCCTAAAAGACCGATGTACTATCTCAAAATTGCAACTCATCCATCTGATGAAATTCTAGCTGAAAAAGAACGGTTAGAATGGCTTCATGGGCGTCTTCCTGTTCCCACTGTTGTTGCTTACACTACTGACAATCAACGTAGCTATCTTCTCATTTCAGAAATACAAGGTCTCATGGCTTATGACGAACGTTTCACCCAGAATATTCCTAATATAGTGCGTCTATTAGCTCAAGGATTACGGATGTTTCATGAGTTAGATATTACTGATTGCCCTTTTGATCAGAGCCTTTCACACAAAATCACATTGGCACAAGAGCGTATGCAAGCAGGACTTGTGAATGAAGCAGATTTTGACGAGAAGCATAAGGGAATGCCTACTGATGAACTTTTCAATCGACTGCTTGAGAGTCAACCAAAGACAGAAAATATTGTATTTACTCACGGTGATTATTGCTTACCTAATATATTGATTGACTCCTCTTCCATGCAACTGAGCGGTTTTATAGATTTGGGACGTGCTGGAATAGCAGATCGTTACCACGACCTTGCACTTGCCGGACGTAGTCTAGCATATAACTTTGGTTCTAACTGAGAGCCACTCCTATGGGAAGTGTATGGTTTGAAGGAAGCGGATGTTGCTAAGATTCAGTTTTATCAACTGCTCGATGAGTTTTTTTAACATCTTACTTCCCAACTACCATGCTTTCTACACCTGTCCAGTAGCGCGAGAAGCGGCGTAAGTCGCGTACATGCTCTACTGGTGCGAACTCTTCTACAGGATAGTGTTGCACGGGTATGAATTTACTGATTCTTTCACTTGCATCTTGTAAGCGCGGGTCAACTACGGGCGTTGTCGCTATAGCTGAATAGCCTCGTTCCTTAATAAGCAAGAGTAGTATATCAACGGTTGAGCCACGATAGATATGAATGTTTGGTATCTCTAGCAAGCATTCGTAAATGAATGCGAGACGTTTAATACTCCACCTTGCCGACTCTATTGCACCTTCGTCGAAGATGAATACTGACTGTGCTTGCGGATGTGCCGTAAGTGCAGGTCCGTAGGGATCAAGGCTCTCTTCGTTAATCCAAACAAGGACATTTTGTAGAGTTGCTGTGGACGCTACAACGTCAGTAGCGCGTAACGGCTCATGACCGCTACTGAGACGCCGTGAGAGTTCGGTTTGTTCAGGTAAGGGCATTTCAACATTCGATGTGCCATCGGGAAAAATACGGTTAGAAACATCTTCGTAACTGCCCTCAAAAGGACAACCACCATGTGCTAATGGACACTTACTACAATACTTATTCTCGGTAAAACGTGCTAGATTCTCTCGATTGAAGGAGTAGGGTTTAGCTGCAAATGTTGACGCGACCCACTGCCAGGAGAGATTATTGCTTGCAGGATCGCCGTCAAGCAAATGCTGTAAAAACCAGTATGCACCAGCTTGCCAACGTACGCGACGATGATGTACAACATAGGCAGCTGTCCACATACGTGCATGATTGTGCAAATATCCAACTGCTTTGAGGTCGCGTGCAAAGGAGTCTATGCACATAGCTTCTGTTGTGCCTTGCTCGATGTCACTAGGAAGGTCTTCTTTATAATGTGTCACACCCGTTTTATAAGGCTCAATATCGTTCCATATGTTGTTGCCCAACCGTGCATAGACACGCTGAAAATAGTCACGCCATGCAAATTCTTGTAGTAGTTTGTATGCTTTTTGGGGTGAGGTGTGCTCCAGTACGCGTCGTCGAACTTCTGCTAGTGAAATAACACCTTGTCGCAGATAAGGCGAAAGGCGTGTTACTTTGCCAGTGAGCATGTTGCGTGTCGATGCATATTGGTCAGGTTGTATCTGCTGTATCAACGGTTCAGCCGCAGTTCGTCCGCCTTGTATCGGACTGATTGCAGGACTACTCTCTGCAGCTTGTGGAAATTGTTCGCGTAAGTACTGTGCTAGTGTATCGCGGTCCACGAATGTTGTTTGTAGCTGTATCACGTATACTCTCAGTTCTATTATTAAGGGGGCTAGCAGGCATTTGTTCTTGTTGACGGTTTTCCACAATGTCGGTAGTCGTCCAATATAATGAAATAGTGGTTTTCAAGACGGCTACGCAGTGTTTCTTCATCAACCCAATATGGTCGGCCTTCTATGCTGCTACGCAACTTGCCACCAATAACCTCGGCACGATGCACAATGGTGATAGTACTCATTGCTGCAAAACCGGTCGAGGGTGTCGTGTAGCATCCAATAATGCTACCAATACGCAAGTCCAACCCCGTCTCTTCCTTGCCCTCGCGCTGCGCTGTCTGTTCGGAAAGCTCTTTCCACCGCATAAAACCGCCTGGAAAGACGAGTGAACCCTCTGGACGTTCCACTATGAGGTAGCGTTCGTCTTGCTCTACGAGGAGGCAGACACAACCGAAAGGGGGTAAGTTGCCTTTTAGCAACATGTTGAAAATGTTAAAAAAGATGCCGACGCTTTTCTTGAGTGTGCGATAGAACACAAGCATTCCTCCACCAATTCTGTTGAGTATATCTTACTCTTTATTATACGCTCATACGTCATACTACAGAATGTTTGCAGTCAATTATGATTTGTAGAGGCTATAATTCATTCCGCCCCTGAACGATGTCAACTTTGGCAAGGGGCGGAATGAATTATAGCCCTTGCATTCGACATTCATGTATCATTATGTGAATACAATATTATCTTTGATACGAAGACGCTTGTACAAGCTTGAAAGGATAGACAGACAACGTGGCAACTCATCTCTATTTGATACGTCATGGACAGGCAATTAGTGCTGTGGAGAGGTCTCTGGAAGATACGCGGCTTTCACCATTGGGTATAAAGCAGGCAGAGCACTTGCGCGACCGTCTAGCCGCAACCCAAGAAATTCGTGCCGATGTTCTCATTAGTAGTACGATGAATCGCGCTCGTCATACTGCCGAGATCATTGCGCCTGCACTAGGTTTACCAATTACGTTCGACGAAGAGGTAGAAGAGTGGCGTGATGGCGATTATGAGAACATGACACAAGAGGAGCGACAAGTTCAGTTCAAGACAACACCTATAGCAGAATGGCCCTACCTACGTATCGCTCCTGGTGCTGAGACATGGGCAGAGTTTAATCTGCGTATGGGAACTGCGCTCAACCGCATCACTCAGGAGTATGCAGGAAAAACTATTGTGATTGTGTGCCACGGCGGAATTATTGATGGCTCATTTCAGCTTTTCTTTGGTCTGAGTACTCTGCAATTCCCGCGTGCGCTATTTGGGGGTACAAGAAATACTTCTATCACATATTGGAGCAAGGACTCATCGAAGGAATATGGAATTCCACCAACGTGGTATTTGGAACGCTATAACGACGCTATGCACCTGCGCGATATTTCCTCAACAGTGCGTATTCCGTGGGGGGAGATTTCTGCAAAGCCTGTGGATAACAACGATAAGCCAGAAGTGCCAACGGATGAGTAACAAAAAGTGGCTACCTCAACAAAGAGGTAGCCACTTTTTGTAGCGTTTTTGAGATTAGTAGCGGTCGTTGCTGCTATAGTTTGACCGTCGGTCTCTGCTCTGATAATCATTGCGAGCAGGACGCTCACGAGCTTCGTTAACCGTAATGGTTCTGTTGCCCAGGACTGTGCCATTTAGGTGCTCCATGGCGCGTTGTGCATCCTCGTCTGTGGTCATCTCGACAAAGCCGAAGCCTTTGCTACGTCCGGTTTCACGGTCTGTGATCACGCTTGCGTTCGCAACGGCACCAGCCTGCTCAAAAAGGCTGATCAAATCTTGATCGGTTGTTGAATAGGGAAGTCCCCCAACGTAAAGTCTCATATGTATATTGCTCCTGTAGACATTCCTCTTGACGCTCGTAGAAACCATTTCTCGCAGAAGCAATTCAATTCGGTAGCATGTCTCTCATACTATAGATAACGCAGTGGTGAGGTATTCTATTCCCAATGCGTAGGATATTTATGAGGAATTGCTACAAAGTAGTGTATGTTATGTGCGGATGTCTAATGAGGAAGAGAACAATATGCATGCGCAAAATTCGCATCCTTGTGATGCGCTGTTGCACGAGTGGGGTGTGAAGCGCGAAATGGCGCATTACTACTTTACTGCATTACTGCGTCTCAGGCCAAGCGATCCGAATGCAGAGGAACGGCGAAAAGAACTCAGCGAAAAGCTGTTTTTCGCAAGAATAGCTCTTAAACAGATCGCAGACCAGTTGCAAAGCTGTCAGCAAGAACATAGTATCTCATAACGAAAGCACAATGCATGTGATGCATACATTGTGCTTTCATTATGCAATAGTTATTAACGACCACTCTTACTAGCAGCTTGAATACGACGGATAACAGCATCAACTGTGACCGCAAGTACGAGGACAGTACCTTCGACAATTTCTCTTACATCTGTTCCCTGACTACGAAGGGCGAGACCATTATCTAGACTTCCTATAATAAGCGTGCCTAGCACGATAGCCCAGATAGATCCCCTGCCACCAAAGAGGCTTATTCCACCGATGACGGCTGCCGCAATTGCATTGAGAAGAAGCGTGGGATCGACTGCACTTGCTACTGCATTGCCGTACGAAGCGGCGAGTACACCGCCAACGGCAGCCAACGCGGAACATAGTGCAAAAATTGACATGCGAATAAGCACCACGTTAATACCAGCACGACGCGCCGCCTCTGCATTACCTCCAACCGCATAGATGTAGCGACCATACCGCGTTTTCGTGAGAATAATCCAGAAGACGAGGATTAAGCCAAAGAGAATGGCGGCACCATTTGGTACACCGAGATAGATACCAGGGGTGGGAGAAGGCGTGTTTTCAAGGATCGCCACGACTCCTTCGACAATCACCGCAACGAGACCAATTTGTAGACCAATTTGAAGAAAAGACTTAGTTCTGAGTCCCGCACGTTGGCGTTGTAGGCGTTCCCAGATAAGGGCTGCTGCGTAAAGTATCACCGCGAGCGTAGGCAGACCAACGCCGAGTATATCGGGCAAGAAGCTATGCGTACTCCCTGCTATACCGAGAATTACTGGGTTAGCTATAATCAGTGTTGCTTGTCCATTTAGGAAGGTCAAAAGGAGACCTGAGTAGGCAATAGACGCAGCCAACGTCACGATGAAAGAGGGAATACGTAAAACGGCAATGAAAAAGCCGTTAATCGTTCCAACAATACCACCTGCCACTATTGCAATAATAATAGCTCCAACGGCCGGGAAACCATAGCGTTCAGAAAGCACGCCCATAATAACGCCGCAAAATGTACTGACGACTGCAACGGAGAGATCAATTTCACCGAGGAGTAAAACAAAAGTCACCGCTAATGAGTCTACACCAATCGAAGTGATTTCAAGGAGCAAGTTCGACAGATTGCCTGGTGTAAGAAAAAGACCGCCAGTGGTAAGTTCAAAATAACCTGCTATAACGATAAATGTTAATAGAACGGGTAGAAAACCAAGATCGCCACGAAGTAGCTGTCCAAATGATCGTCGCTGTGTATAAGAGGGAGCTTCCACTGTGGATGCAGCTACATTGGTACTACTAGGGCTAGGATTTTTATCAACAATTTCACTCATGACTTATTTTACTCCTTCGGCACCATTGGCAGTTGTATTTGATTGCATAATTCCGCCAAATTCTGCCCCCGTGATCGCTGCTATAACTCTTTCAGGCGTTGTCGTTTTTACATCAAAGGTAGCAGCACGTCTGCCAAGTCTCATGACAACGACGCGATCAACCACCTCAAACACGTCTGCAAGATTATGAGAGATAACGACAACAGCAAGTCCCTGCTCTCGAAGCCGTTGAATGAGGTTGAGTACCTGTCGTGTTTGCGCAACGCCAAGTGCCGCTGTTGGTTCGTCAAGTAGAATGAGCTTTGCATTCCGAAGAATAGTTTTTGCAACTGCGATTGATTGCCTCTGCCCACCAGAGAGTGCAGCAACGAGCGCACGTGTCGAAGGAATTTTTACGTCGAGTGTGCGCAAGACATTCAGTCCTTGACGTTCCATTTCAATCTCGGATAGAATGCCAAGCCGTTGATGCTCTCGACCTAGAAAAAGGTTAGAAACGACATCAAGGTTATCACAGAGCGCGAGGTCCTGGTAGACGGTCTCAATACCAAGACGTGTCGCAACCTGCGGACTTGTAATCTTGACGGGTTGTCCCGCAACAAACACTTCGCCATCGTCGGCTGGTCCAACGCCAGCAATTGCTTTGATAAGTGTCGATTTGCCAGCACCGTTATCACCGACAAGTCCCACGACTTCTCCATCGTAGACCTCAAAATCAACGTCGGTGAGGGCGCGTACTGCGCCAAAGCTCTTGTTAATACCGCGCATAAGGAGACGTGGTTGCCTTGTTGTTGGTGGCTGTTCAGGTACTGTGTGTAGTTCTCCACCAACGGAAGGGTTAACGCTTTCTGCCATAAGTCCTCCCGAATTAGTTACTGCCTTGTAAAGTGGTAGTGATTAAAGAATGAGGATGGAATACTTGCAGTATACCATCCTCTCATAGTAAGAACAAGAAGAGCTTATCGTTTTATACGATGAACTCTATTTTTTCGACTAGCAGACGCCATCAGTGCCAGCAGGAATACCTGTGCAGACATCAGATTTGGTAACGAAACCATCAGCAATAACTGTCGAGGCAATGTTCGTCTTGTCTACTGCAACAGGAGTTTCGAGAATCGAAGGAATAGATGCTGATCCTTTAGGATTCTTGGTGGTTATGCTATTTGTCAACGAAGCGGTGTCCGTACCAGCAGAGATGGCCTTCACGAGACTAATCGTCGCATTGGCTTCCTTGTTAATTGCCTTATAGACGGTCATAGCTTGATCGCCTGCAAGAATGTTGTGAATACCTGCGACTGTGGCATCTTGTCCTGTGACAAGGACCTTCCCATTTAATTGCTTGGTCTTGAGAGCAGCAATAACAGAGTTCGCCATACCATCGTTAGCGACATAGGCGACGCCAACTTTGTTCTGACTTGCTGTCAAAGCACCGTTCATCTCGGTACGAGCAGTATTGTTGTCCCAAAGTGGCGTGTATGTCTCGTACACCTTTTTGAGGCTACCTGCGCTGATAAGTGGATCGAGTGCAGTGTGAGCACCATCATGGAACAGAATTGCGTTGTTGTCGGTCTGCGCTCCGTCGATCATGATAAGGTTGTTGCTTGTCTTTGTGTAGTCCTTGTAGTGATCGGCAACATATTGACCCTGAAGCTGTCCAACTTTCTGGTTGTCAAATGAGACATAGTAGTTGAGATCATCGGAAAAAATCAGGCGGTCATACGCGATAACTGGGACGTTCTTTGCTTTTGCCTGAGTCACGATAGCAGCTGCAGCAGAGCTATCAGCAGCACCAACGACTAGGATACAGTCACCTTTTGTCAGGTCTGCTTGTGCCTGTGTCTGTTGAACAGAGGCAACGCCACCTGCGTTGTTGTAGTCTACAGTGGCTCCAGGAATAGCACTCTGGATGCCTTGTGTCAGAAGTGGCTTGTCTTTGCTGTCCCAGCGAGCAGATGATGCCGTCTCTGGCAGGAGCACGCCAACTTTTTTACAGCCTTGTCCTGGTTTAGCTGAGGCGGTTGTGGTGCCACTACTACCCGTGGTACCACTCGTGCTGCTGCTGCTATTGCCGCAGGCAGCAAGCAGAATGGAGATAAGGATAACTCCGAATAACGCGCTCAATTGCTTGTAACTAAATAGTTTCATCGTTGAATCTGTCCTTCCGGTTTTGCCGTACTTCGGCAATACATGCTTGAAACTGTAACACATCGTTACGGTCTCTCTGTATACAACGTTGTTCAAAACTCCCTATACGCTTCTCTTCGATGATTGCTCCTTCCCGACATGGAGTAGATATGAGTTTGTTTAGCTCCCTAGACGGTTGCCAGAACGCGCCTGCCCTCTACTTCGGTAGTGGCGACCTCTTCGCGTGCTATAAGTACGCGTTCCCATGCCTTAAAAAATGGATAATATAGAAGTGCGGAGACAGCGAGATCAAAGAACTGCAAAAAGCTTCCTCTGATATCGCCTCCTGTTGCCAGAAAGCCACTGACTCCGAGGGGTACGGTAAAGGGTTGTATCACAATTGGTACATGCACCCAGTTGAGTGCAAACACAACGTAATTGATTGTTACGATCACAACTGGCACACACACAAAAGGAATCATCATGATTGGGTTTAGCATCATTGGGACACCGAAGGTGACAGGTTCATTGATATTGAATATCGCTGGACCAAGTGCAACTCTGCCAACCGTGCGTAACTGTGTTGAGCGTGAGCGTAACATATATATCACCAGGGGCCATGTCGCACCAGAGCCACCGAGATGAGCAAAAATATGGAAAAAAGGTTCCGTGACGATGCCATGTCCACCCGTCGCATTCGCTGCCAACGTGGTAAACCAGAACGGTGCCGCGATAGCTGTAACGACATTCATCCCATGAATACCAACCGACCAGAGCAACATCATCAAGATGATTTCAAGCAATGCTGCCGGATAGCTGTCCTGTACGACAACCAGCGGTTGGAAAAGGTTCATAAGCAGGATTGGTAACGTCAACTGATGTGTGACTAACAGATGTGTTGTCGAGTCCGCTGCCGTATACGTATGTGAACTAATGAACCATTCAAGCCCCCATACAGCCATGAGCAATAACAGTGTCGGTACGAGAGCCTCGAACGCACGTTTAACGTTTGGGGGCACGGTCTTTGGTAGATTTATGGTAAAGCGCGAACCGCGAAAGCGGCGCATAACCTCGGTTGCGAGAATACCCATCAGAATACCAACAAGTAGCCCTTGTCCTCCAAGATAGGGTAGGACTTCGCCAAGAGGCATTGTGGTTAAATCACGAGTGGGCATACTTGCTACCAGGAACAGGACCATCGCCAGAATGCCAGGTTGTACTGGTTCCGTGCGGCGATATTGTGCCAAACTGTAGGCGACACCGAACGAGAGAAAGACTGCCATAAGTCCGAATGAAAGCTGAAATGGCACAAGAATAGCATTCTCGTATGGCTTCAAAAATATTTGTAATGCTGGAATGGGTGGATTTGCTAGGACAAGGAAAAGACTGCCCGCGATAATTAACGGTAGCGTAAAAATAATGAAGGCATCGCGGATAGCTTGCAAATAGATATTGCTGGCAAGCACACCAAGTGGCGGCACAAGATAGCGTTCAAATAGCTCGCTTGCGCGCTCTATAAAGCCGATGGAGCTTTGTCCTTCATTTTGCTGATTGCTCACGTTGCCGTTTTTCCTTTTCGGGGCGTTGCGAGAAGGTGTTGTACCTGCTCGACGACCGCCTGTCCATTCATCGTTGCATAGTGAAAAGGTTCGATCATGGCGACTGGCTTATCTACTGATGTTGCCAGTTGCTCTATACTTTTGCGTAGATGCCGAATCTGTGGCGCGATAAGCACAACATCACAGGTTTCGACCTTCGCAGCATACTCGCCTGCACTCAACGCTTCAACGGTAAGTTCATACTTACTTTCCTGCGCCGCAGTAAGCATGCTTTCCACCAGCAAACTGGTAGACATGCCCCAACTGCAAACAATTAATACGCGGATCATGGCACCTCGTTCCCAGTGTTTTGTGTTTCGCGCTGTGTGTTCGTCCTGATGCCATGTAACACACTACACAGAATATGGAATTTTTCGGGTCTGTAGTATATAGAGCAAGAAGCATGCCAAATAGTGTGTAGCACAGATAGCACACTAAATATTGTGATAAGCAATGAACGAGCAAGGGCATCCCCTTGCGGATGCCCTTGCCCCTACCCAATTTCGTCCCCAAAAAAGATATCGACTTGCCGCAGAATACCAACAATATTGTACGCTTCCTCATCAGGTAAAGGACGTGCTACCTGCGAACTTAGTATTTGTAAGGCGTGACGACAGATACTGAGTTCACGTGGAAATTGTTGCTCTACCTGCATACGTACCATGTCGCTCACAAGCATGCCTTTGTGCTGTATTCCACGCTCAAGGACACAGGCAATATGGAGAATGAAGCCAGCTAATACCTCGATCTCGAATGTTTCGCCAACTTCGACCTCGATCAGTTCAATCATACGCTCGATGAGCGGTACTGCTCTTGTAGGATTGAGGAATAAGAGGCGTTGACTCAACGTGTACGTGATTTCACGAATTAAATCTGTGCGTTGCGTGAAGATTGGTGTTGCAACCTGTGGTAACGCTGAACGCTGTAGTAGGGCTGGATCAATGAGTGTGCCACCTAGAAGTGTGCGCAGACGTGCGATACCATCCCCAAAGAGAATCTCCGTCAGCGAGAGGAAGGGATAGTTTTCCAGGTGCGGATTGATGGTACCAACAATGGCGACAATTTGTCGATTGCCTACTAAGCGTTGTATCTCGTCTTCGGTTTTGCCCGAAAGGTTGATGTCCATACAAATGATTTCTACGTTCTGTCGATGAAGGTCTGGAAGTCGTTCCTCCATCAATTCCGCGAGTTTGGTGGCACTCCCAAAACCAGTGAGACACACGGAAAGTATGACACGTGACGAGTAAGCGGTTTGTGCTGTTGCCTCGTCAGAAAACGTGCGTATTATGCTAGAAGAAGTGGTCGCTACCTCTGTTGTGCCCTGCACAAGGCTTGCTGTTAACTGATCGAGCGTGATGTGTTTCG
>CAXUIS010000080.1:12708-18685 GCA_964250915.1 uncultured Ktedonobacteraceae bacterium
TCTGTTGTGCCCTGCACAAGGCTTGCTGTTAACTGATCGAGCGTGATGTGTTTCGTACGCTGCCCTCGGCGTACAGCCTCGACAGCCAATGGCGTACTTACATCGGCAAGTGCGCGGACCTGTATTCCCGTGCGCTGCGCTACTAAATCGCCAAGTGAGAGCAGAGAGGCAAAATCAACGAGTAGAAGGACACCACTTCCTTGATCTGTCAATGATACCTGTTGCGCAACCTGTGTCACTATCTCCTCAGGCGATTGTTCTAGCGTAAGTTCTACGAAAAAGACTGAATTAACACCGACGAGTGTGTTTGTCAATTCTGCCAATCCTTGAGCAACACCTCGTCCGTGTGCTGCCACAACAACTCCTATGGTTGCCTCCTCACTACTTAACAGTGTGTCCGCGTTTGCCAGGAGAACAGTTAATACATCCGTCTCGCTTTCAGGTAAGGAGACGCCCAGCAGTGAACGCACACGTAGTAGGGCCATCTGTGCGACCTCATACTCTATTGGATAGGTGTGACGCATAGCTTGCAGTGCAGGCATGACAAGATGATGACCATGCGCGATGTGTTCTAAAGCACTCATCAAATGAAGTGTGAGTACAAGGGAAAGCTTTTCAGGAAATACTCGCTCTAACTGCTCTTCTGCGTACTGGATAATGGTATGACTTACGGTCATAATATGTTCATTTACAAGATGCGAGACGGTTTCGTGTTGCTCTTGCTGAGGAGTATTGAGAGTATCAGCGAAACGCTGAAAGTAGTGTTGAATATCAAGATGCAATAGTTGATTGATCTCTTGCTCCGAAAGCCCTCCATTGCGAAGTGCGTTCAGGTCGCTGCTAATTGTATTATAAAGATCACGAGCTGATTCTGGAATACGCTCAAGGCTCAATCCAGTTGGTGTAAAACTATGCGTTGCATCAAGAATATACAATAATGGCTCAAGTGCGCGATGCATTTCTGCGGTTCGCAGGAGTCCGCGTCGTACATGCTCTGGCAGTGTCTCTGTAGAAATATTAAGTTCGGGCAGATTTTTTGTACGATAGTCCAGGTAGGCATGAGCACAGATGAGCTGAACATCGGTGCGAAGCTGCCCAATATTGCCTACACAATCATAGAGTAAGAGCGCGCGCAAGACCTGTGGCGCGACATGAATATGTACGCCAATACTGCTACACTCGGTGGTGAAAAAAGCGCGAATGAGTTCATAGCGTTCGGTTATGGTGCGCTCTTGTAGCCCTGGCAATGTAATCGTCATGGGGATACGGCGGCGAAACGTCGGCAGCAAACTAATGGTTGGGTCCTCGGTTGTTGCTGCTAGAAGGAGCAGTGATGCTTGGCGTTCGCGTGTATCGCCCATACGCCGGAAGCGTTCGCGGTCCATCAGGTAAAAGAGCATCTCCTGACCCTCTGGCGGTAAGCGATGTACTTCGTCTAGGAAGAGTACGCCGTGATGTGCTTGTTCGACTAAGCCTTCACGATCATGCTCAGCACCTGTGTAGGCACCACGTACGACACCAAAGAGATGAGCCATGAGTAGTTGTGGGTTGCCTGCATAGTCAGCACAGTTAAAGCTAACAAATGGTGCATCGGATGCCAGTGCTTGCTGCTCCAATGCAAAGGCATGCATGAGGCGTGCCAGCGTTGTTTTGCCAACACCACTAGGACCATGTAGAAGCGTATGTAAACCGCGTGGTGGATAGAGTATAGCTGCTTTCGCTTGCTGAATAGCAACTTTTAAACCCTCATTATTGCCAATCAATGTGTCAAAACTTGTGGCAACAGTTCCTGTAGAGACAGATGCAGCAATCATAGTAAGTTTTTGCACAGCTTGTATAGGGGTAGAAGACTTGGGCGATGGTGATAGTATGCGAGATTGTGCTGTATTTTGTACCGAACTCCTGGCAATCGATGCGACAGGCTCATCAACTGCTGTTTTCACAGCAAATAGTACAGGGCGTCCAGGAAAACGCTCTATAACGCCTTCCTGGGCTAGCTGATTCAGGTCGCGGCTAGCGTTTGTGCGGTCTATCGTTGCCTGTTCCGCGACTTCTTCAGCACTAAAGCCGGTGTGACGACGTAACAAAAATGCTGTATTTTGTTGCGCAGGTTGTTCACACAAGAAGCGTAGTGCTTCCAAAACGCGATTCTTACGCTGCACGAAACGATCCCTTTCACGGTGGGCCGTGCGAGGTTCGCCCACATCTGTGTAGTTATTGAGTATAGAGGAGGGAAGCTATCAACAGCGTTGGTGATATTGCATACTACTCTTCTTTATACTACGTCATATATCTGTATAATTTCACAATAGAATTACAAGTTCTCAATAAAAAAGGTGGTAAGATTATAGTGATGTTGTTTTCCATGATCGAGTTGTTACCTCACAGTGCTGGAAAAAGAGGAGGGAACTCAATGACAATGCAGTATGGAATCATCGTTCCGCAAGGTTGGCGTATGGACCTTGTAGGGATTGCTGATCCCGTTGAGGCATACGAGACAATGACACGGGTGGCACAAGAGGCGGAGGCACTTGATTATTCCTCCATCTGGCTCTTTGACCATTTTCACACAGTGCCTGTTCCCACACAAGAAGTGACCTTCGAGTGTTGGACGAGTACCGCCGCCCTTGCCCGCGACACAAAACGGGTGCGTATTGGGCAGATGGTAACGTGCAATGGCTATCGCAATCCTGCGCTTATGGCAAAAATGGCGTCTACCGTCGATGTGTTGTCGCATGGTCGGCTTGACTTTGGCATTGGTGCAGGCTGGTATGAGCATGAATACCACGCGTATGGGTACGAATATCCCAATGCGCCCGAACGTCTACGCTATCTCCGTGAAGCTGTGCAGGTTTTCCATGCAATGTGGACACAGGAAGAGGCCGTATTTGATGGCAAATACTATCAAGTTCGTGGTGCCATCAATTCACCAAAGGGCGTGCAAAAACCACACATTCCCCTTTTGATTGGAGGTTCAGGTGAGCAAGTTACGCTTAAACTAGTCGCACAATATGGTGATGCCTGCAACATCTCGAATGCCGATATTCCTGTGCTGGAACATAAGTTTGCTGTCCTAAAACAGCATTGTGAAGATATCGGGCGCGACTATAATAGCATTAAACGCACCCTACTCATCAACTGTACGATTGGTGAGACGGAGGAAGAGGCATTAGAGAAACTGCCCTTATCCTCACGCAATCAACTGGACACGCTACGCCTACAATCGCTCTTTGGCACGCCACAAAGCATTCGGGAACGTCTGGCTGAATATGAAGAGGCAGGGGTGCAGGAGGTGATCATCTGGTTCGCAGATGCTGCCCACCTTCAATCTATTCGGTTGTTCGCGGAGCAGTGCATGAAGTAATGCATCTTGAGAAATACGTTGGTAATACTGCGGACACCCACAAGGAGCGGCCCTACTATACGACGCTTGTCGTGGCACGCTGTGTATAGTAGGGCTGCTCCTTGTGGGCGTCCGTGGACCTTTGCGCTTCTTCATCCTCATATATAGCACGAACAAGCAAGTTCTAGCTCTTGACAGACTGTTACATGATACTCTATCATATCTGCAATGAGAAATATCCTTATTACTATGAAGATGGTAGGAGGACACATTTCTATTTCTCATGTAACAAGCACACGCAGACGAATCTTTGAGATGCTCTTTTCTGTTTAGTGCGAATAGAGAAAGGAAAAAATGTTTTTGGTTATGTATTGAAGAGCCTCAATACATGATTGTCGCTAGTTTCTCAAAGTATGCGTCATGCAATGCTTAATATAAGGCAGCAAGATTTATTTGGAGGTACGTTTACATGGCAGCAACCTCTGGTAGTGATGCAAATACTAACGACGTTTTACGGTCCGAGCGTATTGCGGGTGGTATTCTTCCTAAGGTATTGAACTCCTTCGATATGGTCGCTATTTTTGTAGCAATCGTGCTTTTTATCAGCAACTCGGCTGGTGTAGCAGCAGGAGCTGGGCCTTCAGCATACTCGTATTGGATTCTTGGTTTTCTTACCTTCCTCATTCCAGGTGCTATTGTCACTGGTCAGCTTGGCCTCATGTTCCCCGGCGAGGGTTCTATTTATGTTTGGACGAGCAAGGCATTTGGACCATTCATGGGCTTCTTCGCAGGTTTTTGCTCCTGGTGGCCTGGCGTGCTTGTGATGATTGCCACGGGTGACGCTGTAGTGTCGCTTATTCAGCAATTCAATAGTAGTTGGCTTGGTGATCCGTGGCAACAAGGTCTGGTGATTATCCTCGTGATCGCCTTCTCATTTTTCATTTCTATCTTGCGTTTCCGTGTGACACAAAATTTCGTGAACGTAGTCTTTGTGGCTTATGGTGGTGCAATTCTGCTGATTGGAATTGCTGGCCTGCTTGCATTCTTTGGTGGACATGCAGCAAAGGTGGATTACTCACCACATAACTGGTCTCCTAGCATTGCTACGTACACCTTCTATGGCACTGTTATCCTGGCACTGCTTGGTGTTGAAGTACCTCTTAACATGGGTGTTGAAATCAACAACACACGCTCTATTACACGCTATCTCCTCTGGGGTGCTGCTGTTGTCATTGTTGCATATCTCATCGGCACCTTTGGAGTAATGATGGCTGTTCCCATAAAAGACCAAGGCAGTCCGGCAGCAGTTTCAGAGGCAGTTCAGCGCGGTTTTGGCGCGGCAGGTCCGTTCCTTGGTATCGTCGTGAACTTCATTTTCATCGGTTTCTTCCTCTTTAACACTGCTGTATACAACTATTCGTTTGGGCGTTTGCTCTTCGTCTCAGGACTCGATCAGCGCTTACCAGCAGTAATTAGTAAGGTCAATGCCAATAAAGTACCGTGGGTTGCCATGCTTGTCCAAACAGTCATTGCAGCGTTCTTTACGGCTTTAGCGTTTATCATTGTTCCTTATGCCATTAAGACAGGGTTCACGGCTGTGAACTTATCCACAGACATCTACTGGATACTCCAAGCCGCAGTAACTGTAATTTGGTGTGTATCAATGGTGATTTTGTTTGTTGACGTGATTATCATCCGTAGCAAGTATCGTGAAACCTTCTCACGCATTCAGCTTGCTCCTGACTGGGTGTTTTACTTGTGTGCAGTCATTGGGGCACTTGCAAGTGCCTTTGGGGTGTTTGTAATTTTTACAGGCCCCTGGACCTCTACAGGTGATATATCCTTGTCACAATGGCAACTCTTAATTAGTGGTATTGCGCTTGTTTCGCTGATTATCGGAGCCGTTCTCTTCTTTGTTGGACAGAGCGCAGTGAAGAGGAAACAACTAAGTGATGAGGAACTTATTGCTCAAGTAACTCAGTAGCAACCAACGTACATCTTATCAGACAAAAAGCTGGAAGCACATACTTATATGCTTCCAGCTTTTTGTCTTATAAAGACTACTTTCTATAGATACTTTCTGTACTTTGCCAACTCGCCTCGCTGGTAGCAAGGATACTGCCAATTGCGGCAATAATGATGCACACGACAGTCACACCACCAACAATATAGAACCAGTACGTATTTGGTATTTGAGGTATCCATGCAATAAAGAGTGTATCAACGATAGCAAGCAGGCAAGCTATCGGACCGATGATAGAACTGATAACGAGAACAGGCATTGGAAAGATACGCATACTATGAAATTTGGCTTTATCACGGTAGTAGAGAACGGCTAAATTGATAAAGAAAAACGCGGTAGAGATGGCCCATACGAGTGTCGCTCCTGCCTGACTGATGTTATAAACCTCAGTTGTAAGGTCAGTAGGCTTGCCCACGTTCACAATATACGGAGCTACGATGAAAACCAGGACGGTGAAGATGACTGCAACAATTGTCTGAAAGAGTATCGCATTCGCTGGTATGCGGTTTTTGTTAAGCTTTCCTACACGCATCGGTAGACGTTGATCGATACCAGCGACAAGGAGGAGGCGTGCGAATGTGCAGTTATAAACAACAGGTACTATTACGAAA
>CAXUIS010000081.1:0-6644 GCA_964250915.1 uncultured Ktedonobacteraceae bacterium
ACACACTCTACGGTGCTGCACTACAATTGGAACAAACATTGGTCGTCGGTATCTCGCAATCAGGTGAGTCACCTGATATCGTGGAAGTAGTCGCACAAGCATGTGCAGGAGGTGCACTCACTGTAGGCGTGACTAATAACGAGCTATCATTGTTAGCTACTCATGCCGAATATACACTACTCTGTCATGCTGGCCCTGAACTAAGCGTCGCCGCTACCAAGACATACACCACAACGTGTCTTGTGCTAGCAATGCTTGCCGCGTTCATGGTAGATGACGAAGCACTTCAAGAGAGCATTGAAAGCATTCCAGACCTTGTGACATCGGCACTCGCAAGCGAAACGAGAATCACGCAGATCGCAGCACGCTATGTCTATGCTCGTGATTGTGTGGTGCTTGGGCGCGCATTCCAGTACAGCAACGCCCGCGAGATGGCTCTCAAATTAGAGGAGACGTGTTACGTCATCGCCACACCGTTCTCAACTGCCGACTTCCAACATGGACCTGCCGCTCTGGTTGAACGAAGCTTACCCATTATTGTCTTTGCCCCACCTGGACGCACAAGTCCCGACTCACTCGCATTGCTGCAATGGCTACGAGAGCGTGACGCGGATACCCTTGTAATCGCAGAAGAGCAACAACTCTTAGCACTTGCAACAGTACCGATACAACTTACATTAACCTCTTTTACTAAAGCCACTGTACGCAAAACAGGTAGAGCAGGAAAAGACTCGACAACACTAATAGATACAAGTGTTGCAGAATTACTTGCGCCATTCGCATATATTGTCGTCGGTCAACTTTTCGCTCAACACCTCGCGCTACAGAAGGGCTTGAACCCCGATCAGCCACGTAGCCTCTCGAAGATCACTCGAACTATGTAACAAACAAGGAGTAGTTCTCATGTCTGATAATCAAGCTATGAGCTTAGAACTTTTCTGGCAAGAGTCATTCAAAGTGCTTGAGCGTATTCGTCATACACAGGCTGAGGCGATTCGACGTGCTGGGTTGCTCTGCGCTAACTGTATCGAGAAGAATGGAGTCATTCAAGTGTATGGTACAGGCCATTCACGAGCTATTGCGATGGAGTTAGCGGGTCGTGCAGGTGGGTTGGTGCCAATCAATAAAATCGACATTGAAGACCTTGCCCTCTATGCCAACTGGTCGCTTGCTCGTGTGCGACAACCGGACATAGAGCGTGATCTTGCGGCTGGTCAAGCGATACTGAATTGCTATTCCATTGAGCCACAGGATATGTTTCTCATCGCTTCACATTCTGGGACAAACGTTGCTATTGTAGAAGTCGCCCAACGAGTGAAAACACATGGGCATCAGCTAGCCGTGATAACCTCGCTTACGCATACGCAACAGTCTGCGTCACGTCACCCATCAGGCAAGAAGCTGTACGAACTCGCCGATGTGGTCATCGACAATTGTGGACCTTTCGGCGATGCCTTACTCGATCTACCACAGGGAGGCAAAGCCTGTTCTATTTCCTCACTTGCCGCCGTTCTTATTGCGCAAATGCTGACCGCTGAAACGATTCAGCGTCTTCTTGAGCGGAGTATTGAGCCACCTGTTTTTGTGTCATACAACGTTCCAGGTGGCATTGAGCGAGGCGAGCAACTGCTTAAGCATTATGCTGGTCGTGTGAGATAAAGCATCAGATAGTTTTCGCTTTTATAACTTTTGTAGGACGTTCCACACGTAGTCTTGGGTCTGCAATCTCGTCGATGCCAAAGTTGATGAGCGAGAGGCCCGCGCCAAGCACCGCGATACAGGCACCAGGAGGCACAAACCACCACCAGAGACCACCTCCTAACGCGCCCGCTTGCTGGGCCCAATAAAGTATGCTACCCCAGCTAGGAATGGTGCCATCGCCGAGGCCGAGAAACTCCAGAGCTGCCCATGTGAGAACAACATAAATCGTGGTACTGACAAAGCCTGCGACAACCAGACCAATTTCGTTAGGGAAAATCTCGAAGAAGATGATACGCCACGTATACTCGCCACTTGCACGGGACGCCTCAACGAATTCACGACTTCGCATTGATAACGTTTGCGAACGTAGTACGCGAGCCTGCCATGCCCAGTTTGTGAATACTATCACCAGAGAAATCGTCAATGGGCCACGTGGAAAGTAGGCCGCGAGTACAATCGCTAACGGGAGCGCAGGCAGCACAAGCGAAACATTGGTGAAGAGCGTGAGCAGGTCATCGACCAGTCCACCGAAGTAGCCACTTATTAGGCCGACTCCAATCGAAAGAAGTGTCACAAGGATACCTGTACCCAGCCCCCAGAAGACGCTTGTCCGAGTGCCATACACCAGCTGACTGAAAATATCCTCACCCACAACCGTTGTCCCTAACAAGTGTGCTGCTGATGGTGGGGCAAGGAATAGATGAGAGGTTGCGGTTGGGTCAATCGTCATGAAGAACGGTCCAATTAGACCGACGAGAATAAAGAAACCGAGAATCGCGCTTCCCGCCGCCATCTTGCGATTGACCGTTATGGATTTCCATGCAGCACCTAGTACGTCCAATACACGTGCAGATAATGGTTCGTCAGGTGCAATTGCGATAGGAGTAATGCTCATGCTACGCGGTCCTTCTTGCATGATTTAGGCACTCCTTTCTGTACGCACACGCGGGTCGAGAAAGACATACAACATATCAGCCAGAAAGTTTGCTCCTAGTACAGCGAACGTAATAATGAGGAAAATGCTCTGCACCATCGCGTAGTCTTGCTGATTGACTGCTTGCAAGAGGGCGTAGCCAATACCTGGATAAGAAAACACCATTTCGGTAAGCAACTGACCACCGACAATCGCGCCAATCGCAATGGCAAAACCAGTGATGTTTGGTAACACCGCGTTACGAGCTGCGTACCATAACATGATGCGTCCCTCTGGAAGTCCCTTTGCCTTCGCCATTAAAACGTAATCCTCAGACAGCGTGGTTATCATCGAGTTACGCATCGTAAGCATCCAGCCCGCTAGCGAGGAGATAATCAGCGTCAAGGCAGGCAGAAAGGCGTGTTGAATAACGCTACCGATATAGTCAAGCGTCCAGCCAGGGTCAATGTTCGCAGCGTCATATCCCCCTGATAAAGGAAACCAGCTTAATAAATAGGAGAAAACATACAGCGAAATCAGGGCAAGCCAGAAATAAGGAATAGCGGATAAAAAGTTCATCACAGGCGAAAGTATTGTATCGAGCAATGTACCGCGCTTCCACGCCACAAGTATACCAAGCAGACAACCAATAGCGAAACTGAGAACTACAGCGACTCCACCAAGCATGACGGACCAACCAATATCTTGCCCGATAATCTTAAGAACAGGAGTGGGAAAATACTGAATTGAGTTGCCTAAATCGCCATGAAACAGGTTGCCGAGATACTTAAAATATTGTACCCATAAGGGATCATGCGTATCCAGGCCAAACATTGCTGAAAGCGTCTGCTTCATCGCAGGTGTGACATAGCCTTTTGTAGACATCTTGCCAACGATTGCCGCAACGGGATCGCCTGGCGCCAAGCGAGGAATGAAAAAGTCCAGCGTGACAGCTATCCAAATGGCGAACAGGTAAAACGAAATGCGACGCAGCATGTGACGCATATCATGACTCCTTCTAACTGATAATGCAGGGAGAACTTCTTAGTTCTCCCTGCACCATACGAAAGCCTTCTACACGGGGCGTAGGTGCAAGATGACCTGCTCGTAGTCAGGGCCAGTATTCGGGCTACCACTCGAATACGGGTTGCTCTGGTCGGGCCAGCCTGTAAAGTTCTTAGTCGAGTACTCGTCATAGTCCGCGCCAGTCCATAATGGAATGAAAGGCTGGTTATTCACGAATACCTTCTCGATACCCTGAATTGCCTGTTTCTGTACCGCTACGTCTGAAGTCGAGGCGTACTGGTTCAGATACTTATCAGTGGTGGCATCGTTCCAGGCTACGAAGTTGAACTTGCCTTGTCCAATCTGGTTGCTGTTCAGATATTGGTTGTACAGGTAGTAGGGTGTAGGACCACCAACCATACCGCAGAACTGCAACTGATAGTCATACTTACCATTAGTACGCAACGTATAGTAGTTATCCTCACCTACGGTAACGTTCTTGATCTCAATGCCAACCGCTTTAGCTTGATCGGCAATCAGTTTAGCGGCGGCGTTCCAGTCAGAGTAGGAGTCAACACTTCTCAATGTGAGGGATAAGCGTGTGCCATTCTTTTGGTAGATACCGTCGCTACCCTTTTTGTACCCTGCATCGGTCAGATACTTTTCCGCCTTAGCAGTGTCGGCTGTAGAGGGCAGGTTTCCATATTGTGCGTCCAACCAGTCTTTTGCGGTTGGAAGAACAAGTCCGGTCATACTGCCAGCAGGCTCAAGGCCAGCTGTTGCCTGCGCTGCGATGGCGTTGCGATCAATTGCTGTGCTCAGAGCAAGGCGCACTGGCAAGCCTGTCGTGCCACCGATTATCGGATCCTTTTGATTCGGACAGATGGAATACAGGTTGACGGCATCCATGAAGAGGTGATTGTGCGCTGTATCCTTCGCTACAAAGTCTTGTTGTAGCGTGGGGGAGAAGTAACCCGCCCAATCAACCTCGCCTTTAGGAAGTGCTAGTTGCAGCGTCGAGTTGTCTTTGTATTCTGGGTAGCGAATCTGGTCAATCTTGACCTGATCAGCCTGCCAGTAGCTTGAATTCTTCGCATATACCGCCAAGTCTGTCTGATATTTGCTTAAAGTGAACGGTCCAGTACCTATTGGTTTGTCGGTCAAATACTTAGTTGGATCGCCAACCGACGCGAAGATATGCTTAGGCACGATATAGACGTGACCCGCAAGCGTAACCAGTACTGGCGGATAAGCTTTTTGGAACGTCATGACGACGGTGTTTGCATCAGGTGCAGTCACATCTTTGAGATAGCTCCATACACCATTACTATCGGCAGCAGGATATTGCTTCATGAGGTTAAAGGTAAATGCAACATCATCTGCCGTAAATGGCTTACCATCACTCCACTTTACGTTCTGGCGAGTGGTAAACGTTACCTGAGTGTTGTCGCTATTCCACTTGTAATCGGTGGCGAGCATAGGCGTGAATGCACCGCCATTGATATTAACAAAGTAGAGCGTCTCATAGACAAGCCCTAGTACACCCGCATTTGGGTGCCCATTGTACGGGTTAAAGCCAGCTTGCGCGAAATCGTAAGACTGCGTAGCAACTTTAAGAACTGTCTGACCACTTGAATTTTTGCTACTGTTACCACCACCACAAGCGGTAAGAAGTATTGAGAAGAGGACAATAAGACTGACCGTGAACAGCTTATTGTTGCTTTTCGTTCCTGTCGAAGGGAAGGCGTTGGGAGTCATATGGGGAGATCTCCTAACTTTCGTAACTCAAGTATGTTGTTACATCGCTAAAAATATGTAATCGACTAAAAAACGCAGATAAGAACGTGAAACCTCTACGGCGTATAAAAACTCTCCTTTCTTACCGTCCAGATAATACTTGTTACATCTCAATATTCCGATGAAGCTGATGTAAGAAATGGTACACCGTTCTGGTCTATTTGTCAAGACATCTATACCACTAGATAAGTTGTGAGGATAGAACGTTCATGAAACGCTGTTTCCAGTCCTCGCTGACAAATGCGAGTTGACCGCGGCAGAGTGTAGCTTGCAGCGTGAGCGAAGAGTCGAAGATGAGTAGGTCTGCATCGTAACCTGCTCGCAATCTGCCTTTGCGTTGAGCATATCCTGCTGACAGAGCAGGGTTGAGCGTTAACATCCTGACGGCATCCTGCAATGAGACGTGCGACATTGCTAGCATGTTGCGTAATGCCTGATCCATAGTGAGGATACTACCCGCAAGTGTGCCATCAGCGAGACAAGCGGCTCCATCAATCACATGCACCAGCTGTCCGGCGAACGCGAACGCTTCTCCGTTATCATGAAGTCCTGCGATGGCTTGCGCATCCGTGATAACGATGAGACGTTCTGGCCCTAGCATTCTCACAAGCATCTCTAGCACCGCTGGATGTACGTGCACTCCATCGGCGATAACCTCTCCCAGTACCTGTGGTGCCTGTGCGATGGCGGCAATTGGTCCTGGTTCACGGTGCAGGAGTGGGCGCATTGCATTAAAACAGTGAGTGGCATGTGTAACACCAAGTTCAATTGCTGCCTGTACTTGCTCATAGGTAGCGTCTGTATGCCCAATGCTTACGGTGACATGCGCCTCTACGAGTTGACGTAACATCTGTTCGGCTCCTGGTAACTCAGGAGCGAGTGTGACTATACGCAAACAATTCTTTGTGAGTTCGAGTATACGCTGTGTCTCTTGCTCATTTGGAAGCCGTAACCACTCTGAAGGATGAGCACCACGCCGCTTCTCGCTAATATATGGCCCTTCAAGGTGAATGCCGAGCGGCTCCGCCAATCCTCTATTCTGCTGCTCAATTGCGGTAACTGCTGTATGTAGTTGTTGCTCTGGTAGTGCGTGAGTTGTGCCGACGACTGCTATCAAAAAAGAGGTAACGCCTGTTGAGGGTATCCAGCGCGCATATGAAGTTATTTCCTCTACATCACATGTATGCAAATTAAAGCCGCCACCGCCGTGCGTATGGACCTCGACAAA
>CAXUIS010000081.1:6744-18682 GCA_964250915.1 uncultured Ktedonobacteraceae bacterium
CATCACATGTATGCAAATTAAAGCCGCCACCGCCGTGCGTATGGACCTCGACAAAACCAGGCGTGATGATCGCATCTGAGACATCGATAACCTGCTGCCCTCTTCTATCATCCGTTTCAATTCCCTGAATAGACGCCCCGTCAATCATAACAGCACTATCGGCTCGGTCCATAGTCGCGTCTACGAGACGAGCACCACGCAAAGTAAACTGCATTCAACACCTATTCCTCTTTGAATAACAACAACATTCGTATGCTATACTAAAGTGGTCTATACAATAGACCAAGTATACCATTAAGAACATAGAATCGCTACGGTAAACTCCATATCATTACCATCCTGAGCATCATGGTTACGGTGTTCAATATTTGTACTAGGCTTGACGTATGAAGCAAAGTATAGCATCATAGAACTGGTCTATACAATAAACCATTCTGCTTGTAGGCGTTTTCATTACCGCTGTGATGTGTCTTGTTGAGAAGTCTGGAGTTGAGGCATGAGTACTATTTTCAGAAAAAGCCCTTTGCCGCGCTATTATCAGCTAAAAGAGATTATGCGTGAGAAGATTCGTGTTGGCGAGTGGAAACCCGGCGAACTCATTCCGTCTGAACGCGAATTGGGCGAGTTGTATGGCATTAGCCGTATGACGGCTCGACAAGCAATTACCGAACTAGTGAATGAAGGACTGTTCTACCGAGAACAAGGTAAAGGCACCTTTGTGAGTCAGCACAAAATCACTCAGCAACTGATTCATCTCACAGGCTTTACCGAAGATATTAAGGCGCGTGGACAACGTCCAGGCACGAAGGTCCTCTCAGCAGAGATGCGCCCCGCCGATAAAATAACGGCTGAACGTTTGCGTATCGAGCCTGAGCAGATGATCTATTGTCTGCAACGGCTTCGCCTCGCGGATGGTGAGCCACTTGCTATCGAACTCTCTCAACTTCACTTCCCAGCTTGTGAGCGATTGTTAGAAGAAGATTTCGCCAGTTCTTCGTTGTATCGCACACTTGAGACAAAATATGGTATTTCGCTGGTAGAGGCAGAGCAAGAACTAGAGGCGAGTGTAGCAGGAGAGGATGAGGCACATCTCCTCAATCTCGCTGTCGCCAGCCCCGTCTTGTTAACACGACGCACAACCTATACCGACCGAGACACACCAATTGAATATGCCAAGGCCACTTACTGCGGTAGTAAGTACACCTTCTATACCAGCATGAAACGTGAGCAATTGCTCTCATAAAACACATCTCAAGGAGAGCAACCTACGATGTCAACCGAATCGTATTACCTCGGTGTCGATGGTGGTGGAAGTAAAACGCTTGCAATTGTCGTCAATGCGCAGGGACGCGAATGTGGACGTGGGCTTGCAGGAAGCGCGAATTATGCTGCTATCGGGCTTGATCGAGCATTACACAATATCCGTGATGCAGTTATGCAAGCAACCAGCGAAATTTCCTGCTCGTTACCACTGACAAAGGCGTGGTTGGGACTTGCAGGCATTGACCGCCCTTCTGATGCTACATTGCTTAGTTCATATCTACAAGAACTTGCCGCATTCGTTCTGATAACGAACGATGCCGAACTGCTTCTGAGTGCATTGGGTAAAGACGCTGGCCTTGTTTTGATCGTAGGCACGGGATCAATAGCGTTAGCACGTGCTCAAGATGGCACCGTTACAAGAGTTGGCGGATGGGGTCATATTCTAGGCGACGAGGGCAGTGGTTACGACATTGGACGCCGAGGCTTGCAAGCAGTTGTAAGAGCAGCGGACGGACGTGGTGAAGCCACGCTTCTGCTCGATCTCATCTTAGAGCACTGGCACCTACGCACAGCAGAAGACCTTCTTGACGCCGTGTACACTGTCGATAACAAAGCAAGAATTGCTCAGGTTGCTACATGCATCACTGAAGCAGCACAGCGAGGCGATCAGGTCGCGTTAAAGATCATCGAGCAGGCTGCAGACGAACTTGCGCTACTTGTACAAACAGTTGCGCCTCCCATATCACAACTACCTATCGTGCTCGGTGGTGGCTTGTTGCTTCATGATGACTTTCTTCGCGGGCATGTCCTCCATCGTCTTCAACAAGAACACACTATTGGCCCTATTCTACATGCCGAACATCCTGCGCTCAGTGCTGCTTATGCGGCGATAACACTCTAACCAGTCGAGGAGAAGAAAAGAGATGCAGAGTTATACAATGACGCTTGAAGAGCAAATCGGACAGGTGCTAGCGATTGGCTTTTTCGAGCCTATGCCATCGCAAGAAACTATTGATCTGATTCAAACGTATCACATCGGCAATATCATTCTCTTTAAGCGAAATATTCAGGATATCCAGCAGGTCTATGAACTCACGCAGTATCTACAGCAACTTGCACGTGAGGCAGGGCACCGTATGCCATTGTTGATTATGATCGACCAGGAAAATGGTATGGTGCGCCGCTTCGGACAGCATGCCACTATTTTTCCAGGCAACATGGCTCTTGGTGCGATTGGGTCGGAACAGATTGCCTACGACGTTGCTCTCGCAACGGGCCATGAACTCAAGGCACTTGGCATTAATATGAACCTCGCTCCCGATGTCGATGTCAATAATAATCCGACAAACCCTGTAATCGGTGTGCGCTCCTTTGGCGAAGACCCTGAGTTAGTAGCACGTCTCGGCTCTGCAATGGTCAAGGGCTATCATGACGCAGGTATCATCACGACGCTCAAGCATTTCCCAGGACACGGTGATACTGCCGTTGATTCTCACCTCGCATTACCGACCATTCCTTACAACTTAGAGCGGCTCGATGCGGTAGAATTGATACCGTTCAAACGCGCTATCGAGGCGGGTGCAGACGCTATCATGACTGCACACATGTATCTACCCCTCTTGATGCAGGGTGAAATGTTACCTGCTACGATCTCGTATGAAATTGTGACACAACTACTGCGCGAACGCCTGGGCTTTCAAGGAGTAATTGTCTCTGACTGTATGGAGATGCGTGCGGTTTCTGATATCGTGGGCGTGGAGCAAGGGACAATCAAGGCTTTGCAAGCGGGTGTCGATCTCGTATTAATCTCCCATCACTTTGCATTACAAAAAAGTGGCATCGAAGCCATACATGCCGCCCTTCGTGATGGCACGCTCACGAACGAGAGAATACAGAATGCCGCCGAACGCGTCCTACAACTCAAAGAACGTACACTTTCTTGGAATGCATTATCGAGCAATGGCCTCGCCATTATTAGCAACGAAACCCATCAACATCTACGCGACAACGCTTACGCACGCTCGACAACACTTGTGCGAGACGAAGAAAAACTTCTGCCCTTGCATTTGCAAGCGAAACAACAGCTTCTGCTACTTTTCCTACAGCCTACAATCTTTAGCGGGGCTGTCGATACAGATTTTGCTGGTGACGCGCTAATAGAGCATGTGCAGCAACGTCATTCGCATGTAGAGACACTGACAATTACAGAGCAGACGATGCACATGGAGGCCGCAAAACTTCAGCAAGCGATTGCTAGAGCCGATCTTGTGATAGTTGTCACAGCGAATGCAAACCAGGACTCCTATCAAGGCCATATCGTACAGCAGATACTTCATACGGGTAAAACCGTAATCGGTATCGCCGCCTACAACCCTTATGACCTACTCGCCTTTCCAGAACTTGGCACCTACCTCGTTACCTACGAATACACAAGACCAGCCTTTGCTGCTGTCGCCTGTGTGCTATTCGGAGAGGTACAAGCGCAAGGACATTTGCCTGTAAGCATTCCAGGAATGTATCTTAGTCAACAACTTTATAACTAGAAATGAGGGATTTGTCTCTAACCTACAAGAGAAAAAAAGAGGACTTACAAAAACTCTTGACAGCATCTCTTCTTATCAGTATACTTACCTGTAACCGATACCGGAAGCGGTTACGGAAGCGGTTACGTTCGCGTAGCAACGTGTAGGAGTATTGTATGTCGGGGAAGCCTACTATTGACAATATTGCTCGGCTGGCAGGTGTGTCGAAAGCCACAGTATCGCGTGTCCTAAATCGCAAGCCAGACGTGGACCCAAAGACACGTGAACGTATCTTACGTATCGTCGAAGAGCAAAATTTTGTTCCCAGTGCTACCGCCTCCAATCTGGCACGTGGAAAGAGCCGTCTGCTCGGTGTTCTTATTCCTTCTTTTACACAGCCTTTTATCCAGGACGTGCTACGTGGAGTCGCTGAAACCATTGAGCAAACACCTTATGAACTTGTATTATACAGTGCCTACCGTACAATGCATGATGAGGATAAGAGCCACGTCATCGACAATATTCTGGCGACAAAGCTGACGGCTGGCGTCCTTGCAATGTTCATGGGTGAGTCTGTGCATCACCTCGCTGAATTGCATAAAAATGGATTTCCAGTTGTCGTCATTGATGACCAAGAACTGCCAGATGCGGTGATTCCATGGGTGGGTGCTGATAATCACACAGGCAGTTATGACGCTGTGCGCCATCTGCTGAGTCTTGGTCATAGACGAATTGCGCATATTCAAGGTCCAATGCGCTACCTTTGTTCGCGTGAACGCTACGAAGGGTATCAGCAAGCGTTAATGGAGGCAGGCATCCCGTTGGATGAAAAGCTGGTTATGGAGGGTGAATTTCAGCCTAATGGTGGTCGTATCGCGGCAAACACATTCTTTGCTCTGCCAGAAGAGCAACGGCCTACCGCTATTTTCGCCGCGAATGATCAAATGGCTTATGGTGTGCTTGCTGCTGCTGAGGAACACAACTTACATGTTCCAGGTGACATTGCATTGGTTGGCTTTGATGATATTTCGACTTCTGCACATATTCGTCCGCCACTTACAACCGTGCGACAACCTTTCTACGAAATGGGCCAGCGTGGTATTGAAGTTCTGCTATCGTTATTAGATACTCCTCAACCCGCGCTTGGTGCTGGCAGTGGATGGACTTCCCCCCAGCTATCCACTGTCGGGCGTCGTAGCGCGAACGATAACGCGCAGCCTATTCGTGTTCAATTTGCTACCAGTCTTGTAGTGCGTGCTTCTAGTGGTTCTACTCAACATCTCGCGTTTCCAACCTCGAACGTGTCCTTGTAAGGTCCGTGTATTCGCCGTAATCATTGGTGCTTTGAGAGATCAACGATTGATCTTGTTTGTGTACGGGCATACTTATGTTCGTACATCAGTTCCAGCGCGAGGAGGTTCTCCGTGTCTTTTACCCCTTTATCTACAAACTTTGGGACTAAGACCAGGACTGGCATGATCGTGACCTCATGTCTCGTCGTCCTTGTTATGCTGCTGTCAGCATGTGGTGGCGGAAGTAGTGCGAATAAAAGCAGTGCTAAAAACGCAGTGCTCACTATTGCCCCCAGTCCTAAAGGTGACTTTACCGAGAATTTTAGTCCTTATTCTCCCACCGCTTTAGATGGTGTACAGGGGCCTATGTATGAGACGCTCCTGTTCTTCAATCGTATGGATGGTAGTGTCAAGCCGTGGCTTGCATCAAGTTATACATTCGCAAGTGATGCGAAGAGCTTGACGTTCCACCTACGTCAAGGTGTTAAATGGACAGACGGACAAGCATTTACATCAGATGATGTAGTGTTTACACTGAATGCTATCAAGCAGTATCCAGCCGCAGATAGTGGTGGTATTTGGCAGTATATTAATACTGTTGCTGCTCCTGATGCTAATACGGTCACTGTTACATTCAAGAAAGCCTATACACCGATTCTCTGGTATCTTGGTGGGCAGGTATGGATTTTGCCAAAGCACCTCTGGTCAACTGTGGGTGATCCAACGAAGTATACGAATACGAATCCTGTCGGTACAGGTCCATTCAAACTCAAATCATTCACGCCACAACTTGTTGATTTCGTAAAGAATCCTAACTACTGGCAACCCGGCAAGCCAGAGGTTGCAGAGTTGAAATATCCGTCATTTAACTCAAACACAGGTGCGGAACTTGTGCTCTCACAGGGACAACTTGATTGGACCGGTCTGTTTACACCTGATATACAGAAGACGTATGTCAGCCGCGATCCTGCACACAACCACTACTGGTTCCCTGCGAGAAATGTCGTTATGCTCTACCTGAACACCGCAAAGGCTCCATTTAATAAACTTGCTGTGCGCCAAGCCATCAGCGACTCGCTTGATCGTCAACAAATGTACAAGGTTGCCGAGAGCGGCTACGAGCCAGTGTCCAATCCAACTGCGCTTGTGTTACCTTCTGATCAAAGTTTCCTCTCATCTACTTATGCAAACTCGGCATTTTCGATTGATACCGCTAAGTCGATGCAGTTACTTGAAAGCGCGGGCTTCAAGAAGGGCAGCGATGGTATCTATGCCGATGCAAGTGGCAAAAAGCTTTCCTTTAACCTCAATGTTGTCAATGGTTGGACAGACTGGGTGACAGACTGTCAAATCATGGCAGACAATCTTAAGAAGATTGGCATTGATGCGAAGGTAAACGCGGTCTCGTACAACGCCTACTACAGCGCGATGCAAACAGGTTCGTTCGATACCGCCATCTCCTGGACAAACGCAGGTCCCACGCCGTACTTCCTTTACAACTCGATGTTGAACAGCACCAACACCAAACCAGTAGGTCAGACAGCAGTTTCTAACTGGGAACGTTGGAGCGATTCTACGACCGATACACTGCTTAACCAGTATGCAACCTCAACTGACCAGAGTGTGCAGCAGCAAGCGATTGCAAATATTCAGAAGATCATGGTAGAGCAACTACCGAGCATTCCGCTTGTCTACGGTGCGACTTGGAACGAATATAGCACGGCCCGCTTCACAGGTTGGCCCTCAGCTAACAACGCCTATGCGTCCCCCGCGCCATTCGACTATCCCGATGCTGAAATCGTGATGTTGAACCTGCACCCGGCGGCGTAGTTTTGTAGGGAACTGATGATGTACAGCGATAAATGAACAGCATCGAATGTGGGAATCAGGGCACCCGCAAGGGGATGCCCCTCCCATACACGAAGCGTTTGTAACTGCCGTCATATGAGAGGGGCATCCCCTTGCGGGTGCCCTTGCCTCAGTACATCATTAGTCCCGTACTCTCATAGAAGGAGTCGTTAGATGGGCCACTTACTTCGCCGTATCGGATTTTATCTGGTTGCATTGTGGGCATCAATTACTATAACATTTATTATTCCCCGCCTTTCACCTATAAATCCTGCGGAAGCATTGATTGGGCGCTTTAAGGGTAATTTGCCGCCAGAAGCGTTGCATTCCCTAGAGGTTGCATTTGGTGTCAGCCACGAGCCATTATACATTCAGTATTTTCAGTATCTTGGTCAGTTAGCGCATGGCAATCTCGGTGTCTCGATTACCTATTCGGCCGCCCCCGTGACAGAGGTGATTGGGCAAGGATTGCCCTGGACATTATTACTTGCGACGGTCTCCGTTGTGATTAGTTTTGTGGTGGGAACGCTGTTAGGGATGATTGTTGCGTGGCGACGTGGTTCTGCTTTGGATACCATTCTGCCTCCACTACTAACATTCTTCTCTGCCGTCCCTTACTTCTGGCTTGCTTTAATTTTTCTCTACATACTTGGTTTTATTCTGAACTGGTTCCCCATCACAGGTGGCTATGGTACCGATGTCGCACCTGGATTAACACCAGACTTCATTGGAAGTGCTATTTATCATTCTATTCTACCTGCGCTGACGCTTGTGCTTGGCTCCATGGCGGGTTGGGTGCTTAATATGCGTAATGCGATGATGACGACCCTTTCGGAGGATTATGTCTTAATGGCAGAGGCGAAGGGATTGCCTGAACGTCAGGTGATGTTTGCCTATGCCGCGCGCAATGCGATTCTGCCGAATATCACAGGCTTTGCGCTTGCACTAGGTTTTGTGGTCGCGGGGCAACTTGTGACCGAGATCGTGTTCTCATATCCTGGTATTGGATTCAAATTATTGCAAGCCATTTCTAACAGTGATTATGCTCTAATACAAGGTATCTTTCTAGTTATCGCGTGCGCCGTGTTAGGAGCGAACTTTCTCTCCGATCTGCTCTACACAGCACTTGATCCGCGTGTACGTCAGGGAAGGGGGTAGTCAGCTATGAGTGTACCAACATCTTCACAACGCACACCATCATCTGATGACAATGAGCCAATTTCTGCGGTTGTGCAAGAAACGGATGGTGGAACAATCGCCACATCCAGTTCTGACACAAGTGTTGTCTCGGTTGTCACTGGTGGCGTTGCAGGTACAGGTATTATGGCAGCCCCCCTTCCCGGTGGAGGTGCGCCAGCAACACAAGCAACACTCTTTGCCGGACGTCTGAGCAATGTACTGCGGTTCATCACACTAAACCGTAAGGTGACGCTTGGTGCTACTATTATAGGTATCTTTGTGCTTGTCGCCATCTTTGGTCCTTTGTTTGTACACGGTGATCCCAATGCGCTCGGTACAGATACACTTGTGGGACCTTCACCTACGCACTGGCTTGGCACAACGCAAACGGGGCAAGATGTGTTTACGCAGCTTATCGACGGTACACGCACCTCGATTATTCTTGGCTTTGCGATTGGTATTCTCGCTACGGCTCTTTCTGTCCTTGTTGGCTTGACGGCAGGCTACTTTGGCGGTGCCATTGATGATATACTGTCGCTTGTAACGAATGTGTTCCTGGTGTTGCCAGCATTCCCACTAGCGGTAGTTATGGCATCGTATTTTCCTTTTAAAGGACCCGTACAACTGGGGATCATCATTACGATTACGGGTTGGGCGTGGGGAGCGCGTGTGTTGCGAGCGCAAACGCTCTCAATGCGGCAACGAGATTTTGTCGAAGCGGCACGTGCCACAGGCGAGAGTACATGGCGTATTATCTTCTACGAAATTCTGCCTAATGAAATTGCGATTATCGCCGCGAGTCTGCTGGGGACGGTGACATATGCGATTTTGGCAGAAATTGGCTTCGAGTTTCTCGGCCTTGGTGACGTGACGATTCCAAGTTGGGGCGTGATGCTCTTCTGGGCACAAAACAATGATGCACTTTTGCTTGGGGCGTGGTGGTGGTTTGTGCCACCCGGCTTGTGTGCTGCGCTAGTAGGGGCTGCTCTGGCCTTTATCAATTTCGGTATCGACGAGGCCGCGAATCCACGCTTACGGCGTGAACCCAAACCAAAGAGTGCGAAAGCCAAACGGGTTATTCTCGTAGAGAAAGAGGGAGTGGCATAATGGCTGTTGCGATTGAAAAAGAGACTCTGCTTGACGTAAGAAATCTTAGCGTAGATTATGCTGCCGCCAACGGTACTGTTCACGCGGCGACTCATGTAAGTTTTACGTTGAAGCGTGGCGAAATTCTTGGTCTCGCAGGTGAAAGTGGCAGCGGTAAGTCAACACTTGCCTATGCTATCTCGCGCTTACTGCGTCCACCCGCCGAGATTGTAGGGGGCGAGGTCATCTATTATCCGCGTTCGCATGCTGACGCTGACGCCGTTCACATTACGCCGTCTAGCTCACGTTTGAAGGGCGGAAAGCGTGGAATACGGAATGAAGACGAAATGGAGCCGATTGATATATTGCAGTTGACGCCTGCACAATTGAGAGCCTTTCGTTGGAGTGAACTTTCCATCGTGTTTCAAAGTGCTATGAATGCGCTTAACCCTGTAATGACCGTAGGTCGGCAAATCATGGACGTACTTAAGGTGCATCGACCTTTGATGGGTCCCGACTCTCGCAAACAACGAGCGTTAGAATTGCTCAAACTTGTGGGTATCGCGCCTGACCGTATCAGCAGCTATCCGCACGAATTAAGTGGTGGTATGCGTCAACGCGCGGTTATCGCTATCGCCTTGGCTCTCTCGCCCGAAATCATCATTATGGATGAGCCGACAACGGCTCTCGATGTGGTGGTGCAGCGTGAGATTTTGACGGAGATTATGCGTCTACGCGAACAATTAGGCTTTTCGGTTATCTTCATCACGCACGATCTCTCGCTCTTACTAGAACTCGCGGATAAAGTTGCGATCATGTATGCGGGTAAACTGGTTGAAACATCGTCGCGTCGAGACCTGTACCTGCATCCACGTCATCCCTATAGTTATGGCTTGCTCAAGTCATTTCCCACTATTTCCGGACCGCGCCGTACCATGACCGGTATTTCAGGCTCACCACCTGACTTACGCAACGTACCATCTGGATGTGCGTTTCATCCACGTTGTCCCTTTGCCTTTGATGCTTGCCATAGTATTGTGCCAACATTACAATCGTCTACACGTGAGAGTCCTCATCAACTTGTAGCATGCCATTTGTATGATAGTCGGCTTGCACCTGCTGGTCCGCCATCGTCATCCGATTTCGCACAGAAGTATGAAGCACCGCTTGTAGAAGGGGGGAAAGCAGAATGAGCATTGCAAATCAAGCACTACCTACTCAAGAGCAACCGCATCAAGAGGAAGCTATTCTTGAAGCCGAGCATATACGTAAACTGTTCCCGTTGCGACAAGCCAGATTGTTTGGACCAGCACGTGCTGTACATGCGGTGGAAGATACTTCACTTGCGCTCTATCCCGGACGCGCTACCGCACTTGTAGGCGAAAGCGGGAGTGGTAAGACGACCGTTGCACGTATGCTGGCTCGTATGTACGATCTGACCTCTGGCACGTTGCGCTTTCGTGGTAAGCCTGTGGAACTTAAAGGTGCCGCTTCACTGCGCCAGTATCGACGCCATGTGCAACTCGTGTTTCAGGACCCATTTGCCTCGCTCAATCCAGTACATAATGTACGCTATCATCTGAGTCGTCCCCTACGTGTACATGGGCACGTACACACTCAGAGCGAGGAGACGGAGCAAGTACTGGCGTTGTTGAGGAAGGTCAGCCTGAGTCCTGCTGAGCAGTTCATCGAAAAGTTCCCGCATCAGTTAAGTGGTGGACAACGGCAACGTGTAGCTATCGCACGCGCACTGGCGGCACAACCTGAAGTACTCCTTGCCGATGAACCCGTCTCGATGTTGGATGTGTCGATACGCTTAGATGTCCTGAACCTGTTGCTACGCCTGAAAGAGGAGGAACATTTGGCTCTCCTCTTCATCACGCACGATATCGCCAGTGCTCGCTACTTCGCGGAAGACACGCTGGTCATGTATGCAGGGCAAATGGTTGAAGGTGGGCCAAGCGACGAGGTGATTCAGCAGCCGAAGCATCCCTACACACAACTGCTCATCTCTGCTGCGCCCGATCCTGACAAAGTGAGTCTCGATGGAAAGAGTAGGACCGAACTGCCAGCACGCGGCGAAATTCCTAGTCTTATTACACCACCGAGCGGCTGCCGTTTTCATCCGCGTTGCCCTCATGCTATGCCTGTATGTCGTGAACGCTTTCCCCAGCGAACCGATTTGGGCGGTGGACATTGGACACACTGTTTCCTCTATGGGGATGGTAATACGAATATATAGATATAGGGACGTAATAGTGTGATGGGACTGTAGGAGCCTTAATTCATTACGCCCTCGTTGCCATTATCTATCAGGACGAGGGCGTAATAATGCAGATGCGAAGAGGGTGTGCTAAAGCAGACCCGTACAGGATTTCCTCTGTCTTCACACCCTCATCGGCAACTCCTGTACGGGTCTGCTTTAGCACACCCCAATAACCAGTTATTGTGAAATTGTTCAAGACAAAAATAGGAGCACGCATGAGCATTAGCGACGATGTACAACACCAGACGTTAACGGATGCCTCTCTTTCCAGGGCTTTTCCGGCGACATTTTTGTGGGGAGCTGCGACCTCTAGTTATCAGGTAGAGGGAGCAACACACGAAGATGGACGAGGACAATCTACGTGGGATGTATTCGCAGCAACGCCGGGCAAGACATATCACGGTGAAACGGGTGAGGTGGCGGTCGATCACTATCACCGCATGCCGCAAGATGTAGAACTCATGGCGCAACTTGGCATCGGT
>CAXUIS010000082.1:0-3833 GCA_964250915.1 uncultured Ktedonobacteraceae bacterium
TTCGTTTCAGGCTCCAGAGCTGGTTTGAGCAATGGCATTCAAGCATCCTTGACTGTTTGCAACAGGCCCAGGATTACGGCGAACTTTCGGCTTCTCTCAATGTCGATCAATTGACAGATTTTTGTTTGAATGGGTTGCAGGGTGCACTTTTACATGCAAAGGTGAGCCAGAATCCTGCCTCTCTTCATGCGTTTCTCTCGATCCTGTTTGAGCACGTTCTTGTTTAAAGGAGAAAAACTGCTATGGATATACTTCGCACACCTGACGAACGCTTTGTGAATCTGCCCGATTACCCGTTTGATCCGCACTATGTGGAGGTTGACGGGCTACGCATCCACTTTCTCGATGAAGGTCCACACTCTGCTGATCCCGTCTTGATGTTACATGGTGAGCCTTGCTGGTCCTATCTCTACCGCAAGATGATTCCTCTCGTTGCGGGCGCAGGTCATCGTATCGTTGTTCCTGATCTGGTTGGCTTTGGCCGCTCTGATAAGCCTGTACACCGCGAGGACTATACCTACCAGCGTCATGTGAATTGGATACGTGGCCTGATCTTGGCACTGGATTTGAAGCGGATCACGCTGGTCGGTCAGGATTGGGGCGGCTTTATTGGGTTACGTCTGGCAGCAGAAATGGAAGAGCGTTTTGCACGCATCGTCGTCGCTAACACCGCCCTCCCAACAGGCGATATGCCACCAGACGAGAACACGTTGAACTGGCAACGATTTACTCAGGCGATGCCGATCTTTCAAGTGGGCGAGATCGTCAAGATGGCATGTGTCACCACCATTCCGTCTGAGGTGCAAGCAGCCTACGATGCTCCATTTCCTGACGAGCAATATAAGGCGGGAGCACGCCAATTTCCTCTGCTCATTCCGACCTCGCCCGACGATCCAGCGGCAGCACCAAATCGCGCAGCTTGGGAAGTACTGCGTCGTTGGGAGAAACCGTTTCTCACCGCTTTTAGCGATGTGAATCAGAGCTTCGAAGGAGTGGACAAGGTCTTTCAAGAGGCTGTACCAGGGGCGAAAGATCAGCCCCATACGACGATTACTGGTGCTGGTCATTTGCTTCAAGAAGATAAAGGTCCAGAGTTCGCACAGATTATCCTCGATTTTCTGGCTCGCACAGCATAGAGAGGGAAACAGGAAGAGAGAGTGACAGCTTTTGGCTCTTCTGCTCGTGCTGCTCGATTATTCAAATGCGACACAGGGTTTTGAACCATACAAAAGGAGCATACCGATGAAAATGACAGGAAACACCATTTTAATCACTGGCGGAACGAGTGGTATTGGATTGGAGCTCGCAACGCAACTGAGTCAACGAAAGAATACGGTCATTATTACAGGGCGTCATTCAGCGACATTCAATGAGATCACAAAAAATGTACCGAATATTCATACCTATCAGAGTGATGTGAGTGATCCAGCGGCAATTTCCCTGCTGTATCAGCAAGTGACTCACGACTTTCCTGCACTCAACGTTGTTATCAATAACGCTGGCGTTATGCGGATGCTCAGCTTGAACAACAAGAATGGCTTACAGGATATAGGCCAAGAGATTGAGATTAATATGCTGGGGCCGGTACGTATGGTTGAGCAGTTTCTGCCGTATCTAAAGATGAAGCCAGAGGCTGCCATCGTCAACGTGTCATCAGGTCTTGCGTTTCTACCACTTGCAAGTGCGCCTATTTATTGTGCAACGAAAGCGGGTATCCACTCCTATACGCAGTCTTTGCGTGTCCAACTCCAAGGAACGAGCGTGAAAGTGTTTGAAGTAGCTCCTCCTAGCACCAGCACGCCGCTCCTGGAGAACTTTGGGTCAGATGCATCTAACAGCAGTAGTTGGGGTGTTATGAAAGTAGACAAGATGGTCAGCATCACCATGAAAGGATTGGAGAATGACACGTATGAAATTCGTCCGGGTAGTAGCAATGTTCTCATGCTTATGAGTCGTCTTGCACCTGCGTTCATGCTCAGACAACTCAGCAAGCCTGCGGTGAAGGAGCTTGCGAGGGCACAACGAGCAGAAGTTCGAGCAGAGTCAAATGCATAACGAATGAAAGGTCTGGTCCAAATCGAGTTTGAACCAGATGACAAAGGAGATATTATGGCAGATTTTCCCGCACCAAAAGAGGGTTTCGTTGTTACGCACTTTCTCGTCTCCAATGACGTAGCACGCTCCACTCACTTCTATACACACGTCCTCGGTGGCGAAGTGGTGATGGAAGGCGAACCATCAATTATAGCCTTAGCGAACAGCTGGATTATTCTCAATGTGGGCGGTGGTCCAACCGAGGATAAGCCATCGGTCACTCTTGAAGCTCCTACTAATGTAAGCAGAGTGAGTGCTTTTCTCAACATCCGGGTCGCTGACATTCATGCGAGTTACGAAGCGTGGAAAGCTCGTGGTGCCGATTTCCTCACGCCACCGATAGACCGCGGTGCTGAAATCCGTTGTTACATGCGCGATCCAGATGGTCATTTAATCGAAGTTGGGCAGGCAGTATTCGCTGGAGGCCGAAGAGAAACTCTCTGACTTAGAGCGTATCCTAAAACGAGGTTTAGAGCATTTCTAGAATTGCTCTAAACCTCGTTTTCGGATACGCTCTTTTAACATACAGAAATTTGGCCTTCTTCGCTTAACAAAACGCTTGGCGTACAAGAAGTAAGATGAGATATGCCGACCCCTTGTATGCTGTGACAATCGTGCCTTTGACGATAGTAGTAGCCCTCAATCAGCATGTACTTCAAGCTATGTCCACAACAGCATCTATGAACAAGGAATAACAACAGCGGGAAAAACTCAGGTCTGGAATCATACCTTGTTCGTATGATTCCAGAATGAGACGTATTGTGTCTCATGCGTTGCTCTTGCACCCAGTAACAAGTAAGTTTGTCACGTCACTGTGTTCTGACAAACCGATCACAACAAGACCATTTTGATTGAGAGGAACAAACCCATTAGCCTTCTCCTTCGTGTATCTTGGTCTCCTTCGTGCTCGCCTGTGCCGCCGCAAGAATGAGATTGGCGACTTCGCGTGGATGGGCAATGGGAGAGGCATGGCTGGATGCAATGCTGCTGGTAGTGGAGCCAGCGCGTTGAGCCACCCAGCGCTCGCAATCGGGGTTGACCATCCTGTCGTTCTCAGAGACTAGGTACCACGAAGGGAGCTTTTGCCAGGCAGGTGGACCCGATTTCTCGGTGAGGCAGTCTATGTTGGTTGGCTTCTGCACGGCGGCGAGAGCGCGTGCTCGCATAGGGTCAATATCGGCACCAAAAGCCCATGGGAATGCGTCGGGATCGACACAGACCGTGTTCTCTAAATACGATGAGACGCCCTTGTCCCAGGACTCAGCAGGGGGAAACTTGCTGTTGATTTCAATCACTGTCTCGCCTTCATCGGGAGCAGGGGCAGCAATATAGACAAGGCCGGTCACGTTGGGTGCGTCGGTTCCCGCCCCAGTAATAACCATACCACCGTAGGAATGTGCGACCAGAAGAGTTGGACCAGAGAGCGAGGCGAGTGCTTTCTTCGTCGTCGCCACATCGTCTGACAAGCTCGTCAACGGTAACTGGACGGCAACGACATGATAGTCAGCCTCTTGAAGAAGTGGAATCACATCCGACCAAATTGAGCCATCACAGAAGGCTCCATGCACCAGTACAATGTTTACACGCAGTACCATATTTCTTTCTCCTTCAATCGATGAGAATTTTTCTCACCTTTCACTTTTTCTTCTTCCATTCGTGATCGGTCTAGGCATCTCTCCCAGCCTTCCGATACAACGACAATTATTTCAAGCGTACTTGTTTCTCAAAGGGTTTGCATG
>CAXUIS010000082.1:3933-10510 GCA_964250915.1 uncultured Ktedonobacteraceae bacterium
GGTAATTGCAACGGATGGTTTGGGGATACTGTTGATAAAGTAGTTTCCTGTGATATGTTCTACGTTTGGCGAGGTGGCGAGATAAATCGAGGTGCGTGCTCCGTCTTCAGGAGGAACTAAAAACGGAGTAACTGCGATGAGATGTAGTATTTTCTTGGCAATAGTTTGTCCGATAGGACCAAAGTTGTCCAAACCGATAGCAGTTCTTACATGACCTAGATGGAGATTGTTGACAGTAACACCAACTCCTTGAAGCTGGCGTACCATCTCGTACATCGTCAACATCTGGGCTTGCTTAGAGTACCCGTAGGCACGCATCATCTTATAGAGTTTCTTCGATTGCAGATCATCAAATGGGACTCTGCCCCACTCATGAGCGTCGGAATTCACATTAATAATACGTGATGGAGCACTCGCCTTGAGGATATACAGCAAAAGATTCGTCAGCAGAAATGGAGCGAGATGATTGACCGCGAAGGTGGTCTCCAACCCATCAACCGTTTCTGAACGCTTGCGTTGTATGGTTCCTGCGTTGTTAATCAGAACATGTAACTGTGTATACCGCTCATGAACATCTGTAGATAATTGACGAATGGAAGCCTGAGATGACAAATCTGCGATGAAAAGATCGATAGAGGGATTATCACATGTGGTTTGTATCTCCTGCTGTACTGCTTCCCCTTTGGCACGATTGCGTGCAATAATGATCACGGTGGCTCCTCGGCGTGCTACCTCAAAAGCGGTCGCCTTGCCAATGCCATCGGTCGCGCCTGTTATCAGACGGATTCTTCCTTGCATTTGAGTGTGTTCTACTGCCATAAAAACTATCCTTTCATTCATGCGTCTGATGCTGCTCAGCTGACACGCCAATCCTTATAATGGTATCACGGGAGCAGCATCATTTTTTATCAGTTACCTTTTCCTTTGTAAACCTTTCAAACACTTTTTCCAGGATAGTTACTCAATAGCCCGGAGACTTGCAGCCCGAAATTGTACATCAGCGCGTTAGACTTGGAGAGCCGCTTCCAAGCATGATTGTATCGACCCTAATCTTGGTTCGTATTATGGCTTGGCCTGATGGAGATGTACTTGCTCCAACACGCGTATCTGCATTCCAGAAGTGGTACTTTACTGCTTAAAAGGGGTTCCCAACTGTGTTACTTTTAGTGATTCACTCCGCTTGCTCTTCATAAGAATTTGAGTCAAACTTCTCCTTCACGCATTGATGGATCGTTCTATATCAATAAAAGATGTTTGCGAAAGGAGCTTGGTGAAAATGGAAGTGAAGCAAGCCCTCCCAGAGGCGTTGCCTCTCGTCAGGCCAATCGTGGGTTCAAGCTCGTCTCCGCTCTCTTGAAAGGGTCACTCCAAAAGCAGATTTCTGTTGAGGCAATGCGCTATTTTTTCCACAAAGGCTTGAACGGGGACTCGACGAAGAGCGATGTCAAGCAGATTGCGGCCCTCCTTGAACGTTTCCATGTTTTGAAAGCCGCGACTGCGCTTGAATGCTTCTACATCTTTGAGCGTGATACAGAGAAGACGCGCTGTTCCTCTGACTGGTTGCTGCGGGAAGAGCATGGAAAGCGTCGATTGCACCTCCTGGTTGTGTGGCTCTATCGATGCCCTTGAAAGGGACGCGGTTCCTATGTAGATAGAGGCTATCTCCTGCCAAGCAAGCTTGACATTCAGCTTGAAGAAGAACGTAGAAGGAGTATAGCTGATCCCTTCCTCATTTATCATCAAGAGCAGTTGGGGAACAAGCACTCGAGAAAGCACCTGCATCACTGCCTTTCCTCCCGCCAGTAGCGAAAGAGCTTTCGCTGCCGCATGCGTACTCTGCCGATATGCAAGTACAGCAGTCAATAAAAGAGTACCATTTTTGAGGAACGAAGGTATTGCTAGACGAAGAGTCAACCCTCGCTTTTGGTAGAAGCGCATTTCGCGGTACCTTGTTGCTGGCTCCATAGAAACTCCTTTCCAACACCTCTGTATGTTTCGTCCGTCATTGACACGATCACTCGTCTTGGTACGACGCAGGAGCCCCGGAAAGTTGTGCTCTGCAACGTCTTCATGGTGGGTAACAAGAACTTTGCAGAGCACTTGCAAGCCCATTATAGGGCATCCTGAGAACGTCTTACCACGACCCCACTATCATCATCTACAAGAGTTCGTGGTAAATTGTTCTTACCACACGAACGATTCTAGCTGCGTTGTTAAAAGCTGCCGCCCGCTCCGCCTCCACCACCGAAGCTTCCACCGCCAAAACTGCCACCTGCACCTCCACCATAGCTCCCACTATTGGACTGTGTGCTGCTATGCCCATGTGATCCTGCATAGTACCCAGTGCCATAGAAGCCTGTATTCCAACCCCATCTTCTGCCTCTGCCGCTTCCTGGGGGACGACCGCCACCTGTTGTACGACGCCTGATAAAACTGACGACGACGAGGACGAGTCCTCCTAGACCTAAGAGGACTGCCACAACGGCTCCAGTGGGAGCCGTTCCACTTGCAGAATCTGCTCCCAAAGAAGTCTGTAGAGAGTTTACAGCCGAGATGGTTGCACCTGTGTAGTCGCCTCCGTTAAAATTAGCTCTAAAGGCAGAAATGGCATCACTGGCTTGGCTATCCGACAATTGTGCTTTTGTGCCGCTCTCCACAGAAAGATGACGATGTACAGTGTCGATGCCGATGACAACTTCTTTGGAATCAGTAATAAACCGCCGAGACTGCTGGTTCAGGCTATCTTGGTCCCCCGTGAAGGTGTTTGTTGTATAAATGAGCAGTGGGTCAGGAAATTGTGCTGCCTCTGATCGCACCTTGCCAGCATCGAGAACATGCGACTGATCTTTGATTGCCACTGTGTTGGCGAATGCATTGTAGGTAGTGAGCATCACAAGAGAAAGCAGAGTTCCTAAAGCCAACATGAGCATGAGGAAGTGCCGTGTTGCTGTCGAGGAAAATATGCTCATACGTGTAGTTCTCCTTTGTGTAAAACATGAAACAAAAAACGCGTTTGCAGCTAGTATAGAGACAGACGAATATTTTGACGATTCTTCAAATCAATGCTTATCTGACACCGATACTGCATGAATCAGAAAGTACATTAGCCTAGACACAAGCCGTTGCTCTACTTTGTACCACTTCCCCGATGAGTGAGCGAACGTCCCAGATACTGCGCGCGGAGATTGGACCTGATATGACCCGCTTCCCTTCGGTAGGGCCCCCTCACACGTTGAGCAGAAATGTGTCTTGGAAACCACGAAAGTACAGGAAAACGCTTGAGTGGCAAGATGCTCGTTGAGGCAGCTCATCCCGCCGTCCGAACGAACAATACCTACCTTTCTACACATTCTCACCGTTTTGGAGCTCACCGTGAGAGAAAGAGAGCACAGGTCGCCTTGGGGTATACCATGTTGGTCATCATCCCCCATATGCTCAGTTGACAGCAAAGCTACGAAGACAGGGAAGCAGCAACATTGATGAACGAGACCATCACACTACCCAAAAGCGTCTCGTGCATTGCGTGGAAAAACGTGGCTTCCTAGTCGAACTCCAACCCCTCTCTCCAATTGCTTAAGCGAGTAGCAGACGGTTTTTTCAGAAGAGGCAATGTGCTACGGCTGCAACCATTCCTAAGCCCGTGAGCAGAAGGAGTCGCCACATCTTGCGGAGTTGCCACAGTGCAAGGATGATACTCGAAGTTGCTAGTATCTTCGCCTAGCGATGTTGACGTTGGCTGTTTGACGCTTTTCTCATCAAATCGGCACCTCAATCACACGTTTTTAGAGCCTGCCTCGTACTACACATGCTACTACCATATGACATGTATGCAACAGGTACATACAATAAGACAAAGCTCCGAAGCAAAAAGGAAAACACTATGAATTAGCTTATAGAGTAGACGTGTTAGCTTATGAGAGATGTTTGCCACACTCCTCATCCTCGCTCTCTTTCATCATGAGCTTAAGAGAGATTTGACGATGAAAGAGAGCGAGTGCGTTCATCTTTCCGTCTGCTATAGTAGAGGAAAAGCAACCAAGCAGTGAAATATTTACCAGATTATAACCCACCCTTCCTTCCTCACCCTTCTCTTTTCTAGGTATCATTACGATATATAACATTATGTATCGTCTCTTATGCGAAAAGATACAACCACTTCTTCCTTCTGATGAGAGGTTTCTTGTATCTCTTCTCACGTATGAAAGTGACCTCCGTTTATGCACTCTTCAAGACATTCTCATTTTCTCCTGCTCTTTACAAGTTTTCTGATGCTCCTTACACTCAGTGTTGCTCTTGTTCCTGAACATACCCATGGGAAAGCAAGTGGACCAACACGTCCAGTGCCCACGCCTCAAACAGACTGGCAGATGAGTGGCTTTGGTCCACAGCACACTGGCTATAACCCCTCTGAACACACCGTTGGCATCACGAACGTGTCTCATCTTGTCCTCGATTGGACTGCGCTGACAGGAGATATCATTTACTCTTCCGCGCCAGCTATTGCAAATGGCGTGGCGTACATCGGCTCATTCGATGGAGAAGTCTATGCGATTGATGTCGCGACAGGGCAACGGAGATGGGTGGGAGTCACACATGGCCTCATTGACTCCTCGCCCGCCGTTGTCAATGGAGTCGTCTACGTTGCTTCCGATGACTCCTTGCTGTATGCATTCAATGCCTCAACGGGTGCTCTGCTTTGGGCAACACCAACCGGAGGGGCGGAAACATATTCCTCTCCTGTTGTTGCAAACGGCATTGTCTATACAGGATGGCAATTTGGTGGGCAAGAAGGGCACCTGCTGGCGTTGAATGCCGCAACGGGAAAGCTTTTATGGAATGAGAGTTTTCACGGCTCTGTCTACTCCGTGCCTGCTATCGCCAATGGAATTGTCTATGTCGGCAGTTGCTACTCTCCGAGTGCAAATGCAGCACTCCATGCGCTCAATGCCACCAGCGGAACACCTCTCTGGATGGTCTCCGACGATGGACGATGTTACCTCTCTCCTGCTGTGGTGAATGGAACCGTGTATGTGAGTGAGGACTACCTGAACTCGCATATTGGACATATTCACGCCTTGAATGCCCAGACAGGGGCACAACGCTGGTTCGTCACAACAGGAGGCATCATCAGTTCCTCGCCTGCCGTCGCCAACGGAGTCGTCTATAATGGGACAAGTGATGGAATACTTCATGCATGGGATGCGACCACTGGAAAGGCTCTTTGGACAGCAACAACAGGAGGCATTATTCAATCCACGCCTGCCGTCGCCAATGGTGTTGTCTACATCAGTGCGCGTGACCACAAGCTCTACGCCTTTGACGCACTTCTTGGGAAACAGTTGTGGACAGGAGTCACGGGCAACGAAATTTACTCCTCGCCTGCTATCGACAATGGCGTCGTGTTTAGTAGTTCCTGGGACCACAAGCTCTACGCGTTTCATTTGCCCGGAGCTACGCCTCCTATTGCACCGCCAGTTGCTGGACCAACGAATTGGTCGATGTTCGGCTTCAACGTGCAACGCACAGGCTTCAATCCATCTGAGACGATCCTCTCACCAACAACCGCATCCCAGCTGATGCCCGACTGGATAAATATCGCAGGGACTGACGTTGCCTCAAGTCCCGCCGTCGTGAATGGAGTCGCCTACGTCGGCTCGTTTGATGGCAACGTTTATGCCTTTGCAGCGACAACAGGGCAACCCCTATGGACGGCAACGGTTGGAAGCTACGTCTTGTCAACAACGACCGTTGCTAATGGGATCGTCTATGCTGGAGCAGCAGATCACACGCTCTATGCCTTTGCTGCAAGCACGGGCAAACGGCTGTGGAGTCACATGACCGGAGGAAATATCTGGTCGTCTCCCTTGGTGGTGAATGGCATCGTCTACGCGAGTTCAGACGACCATATGCTCTACGCACTCAACGCTCAAACGGGAGCGGTTCTGTGGACACGGATGACGGGAAATACCTATCGAGCGTCCCCTTCGTTCAACAACGGCCTCGTGTATATCGGCTCGTCGGATCATCACCTCTCTGCCTTGAATGCGAAGACAGGAGCAACGATATGGAGTGCGGCGACAGGTGGAAACATCAATGCAATTCCTGCCATCAGTAATAGTCTCGTGTTTATCGGCTCAGATGATTCGAGTGTGTACGCGTTCAATGCCGCGAACGGGAGGCTTGCGTGGAAAGTTGCCACGGGAGGACCTGTTGATGCTTCTGCGGCGGTTGCCAATGGCATTGTGTACGAAGCCTCGCGTGACAACAAGTTGTATGCGCTTGCTGCCACAACGGGGAAAATTCTTTGGTCAACGACGGTGAGTACGGATACACTGCTCGCATCACCGATTGTTGCCAATGGCGTTGTGTACATCAGTTCCTACGGTGGCGTCATTCAGGCTCTCAACGCAACCACAGGCGCAAAATTGTGGAGTTACGCTACCAATAGCGAAACTGATACCTCGCTCACGGTGGTCAACGGCATCTTATTCGCAGGCATCGGCAGATTATACGCCTTCCACTTGAACGGCAGGTAGCAGAACAAGAAGAGAAACTGACCGAAACGATGAGAGATCGA
>CAXUIS010000082.1:10610-18631 GCA_964250915.1 uncultured Ktedonobacteraceae bacterium
ACGATCTATGATTTCTTTACATATGATTCTCTCTGGGTCAAATTTTTGCTCTTAGCATTTTGTTATTCTCTATTCTAAAGGAAGCAAGCAGTAAAACCAAACCTGTACCTTTTGCGTAATACAGAGTGAGGGAAAAGTACTCATATGACTGACAGAAGGAAGAGAGACAATGAATACACAACCTAAGCGACTTGGAATACAGCAATATATGCTTATGCTGAGTCTCGTGGTCGTGTTCTGTACCCCTTTTTTCCTTACCTTCTTCTTTTTTCAAGCCTATAGAACGCTCGCCGAGGCATTGACAATGCTTGTTGCTGGAAGCGTTGGACTCTACGCTGGTACCAAACAGGTACGCCTCTCGAAAAGAAATGGAGTGCCTCTTCCCTGGTGGAAGCACTATTTCGTCATGATGGGCTTGTTTGAAATGAGTTTTGGCGGGTTACTGTTACTACTTATTGATAGCCTACACATCCGTCATCTGCTCAATGAGACGCTTTTCGACGTACTCGGTACTTTCCTTCTTGTGCTTCTCTTGGGTTTTGGCATCTACACACTTGTACTAGCTATACGGGATATTGCAAAAACTTCCACATCACATCGATCACCTTAAAGAGAAACTGCGCCGATATTCTTTCTCTCTGATTGCTCTGGATTCACAAGGAGAATGCACCCATGCTTTTAGATATCTTCTTTCGACTTAGTCCAACTATCCTCGCTCCCGTTCTCACTGTTACCATGTGGCGAGAATACAAGCAGACTATAGAACCTTCTTCCCGTGCGTTCTTCGGCCTCATTGCTCTCGCACTCATTTCTCTCCTGAGTATTCTTGGGGGTGTGCTCTACCTTAGTAATCCTATCAGGTTCCGTTATAATCCCTTCCTTTTGGTCTGAATGCTTGCCTACTACATTCACTGGCTTACCGCTCCAAAGTACACTCTGAACCCTAACCGATGGAGAACAGGAATTGCTCTTGGAGGATGCATATTTGTGCTTATCGGCTTCATTATCGAAATCGTAAACATGTACACTCCTTCGTAAGGGGTTCAACGGGTTGAGAAAGGTATCATCATTATGCCCTTATTCGACAGCCTCTTGGTTCGCAACATATTCCTTCTGAGCAGCGAGGGACGGAACACAATCTTCCCTGGCAGCCCTGCCACCTTGTCTTTTCGTAGAGACGACGAGGATATCATCGCGTTGATGGCAATCGTGACCAGCATCCAAAGGCCGCAGGAACATGGTCGAGTTATGCCTCTATTGGAGATGTTGTACAACCTGCCACAAACACTCAGAGATGGCCGTATTTCCTGGTTGGTGCTCCCCGGAGAAGAGGCACCTTCTACTATCGTCATCCACAAGGACTTGACGACGGAAAATGTCATTCGGCTTGCCACATCGCGAATTGTGGTGCGCTTTAGGAAGAGCATACGTCAGGCACGAGAACTGGCGGCCAACGCCTCGCTTGAGAATTCTGAGTCCATTGCTGCCTATCTGGAACAGGCGTATCCTCCGCAAGGAGAAGAGCCGCAACAAACAATGTCCTCTACCGCCAGTATCGTCATCAACCGGCCTCCCGAAACCATCTTTGCATTCTTCTCGAATCCGCAACACCATCGCTTCGGGCTAGAGGACACACAGGAGCAAGGCGAGGAAGTCAAACGCACCTATCGCTTCTTCGGTATCCCTGTGACTCTCAGGGGTCAGGGCGTTCACGAGACACAGCAGGTCACTTCAGGTCCCATAGGGCAAGGAACAATCTTCGAGCAGGTCGGGACCTTACAGGGCCGAACCCACAAGAGCAAAATACAGATCACTCAATATGAGCCGCCTAAAAGCATTGAATTCTCTCATAGTCCTGCTCATATGCGCACTCGCATAGTATTCAAGCCTGTAAGCGGAAACACGCTTCTCACCATAACCATCACTCTACCGAACGGATGCTCCCCGTTCATTGGCTTCATCTGGACCTCTATGGTAAAGCAAGACCTGCAAAAGGGCCTGAAACGTCTGAAAGCAATACTGGAAAGTTCAGAAGTCTAGTGTTGATGATGAAACGAGTTCCGTATAATCAAAATGCTGAGAATATTTTAGCATTTCGCGACCCACATTCTTTTATAAGGAAACTGTGTTTATGAAACTTACATCTCAAACAATCCTGCTTATTGGTCTTCTTTCCTTTCTGATTTGCATTCCACTGGCTCTTCTGCACTCCACAATTGTAAGCATGAAGCTTGATGATAATCTTTTCATAAGCTTCTTCCTTACAGTAGGGATAGGATTCACAGCTATCTGGTTTTTGAAGCAAAAGCGACGGTCTTAGTACGTGCGTAATATCTGCTTTTTAAGAGGAAATTGTAATGAAACGAACGAACGTCGAGAGAGCAAGAGGGAAGTACACTAGTGTAATGTGGTCTCTCGTCATGCTTTCTTCAGTTATTGGACTTGCAATTGTTGCAAATCGACATCCTCAAAACGAGGGGACTGATTTTCTGCTTGCTTTTGCATTCGGTATGCTCTTTACAACTGGTCTTTCCTTCGTCATTTTCATGCCATACATGCTCAAAAGCCATCGCACGACAACATCGCCTCAGCAAGAAGATGAGACGACATGAGGTTAACCTGCCTTTGGGGGACTCAAATGTGGAAGTTGAAAGTACTCAATAGGAACGACTCTCTATACTAAAACAAGAATACATCCTAGAGAAAGAGTAACAGAAACAATGTTTTCATACGTTGGTCTTTGGATTGCAATCATCTATCCCCTCTTTGCACTCATTATTAGTGGAACATACTACTTCAAATTTCCGCAGTACCACAATACGAGAACACTTCTTGCTCTCGTTGCTTTTATCCTGCTTGCTCTCTCTGGACTGCTTTTGATTTTTGTTCAACCCTATTTGCCTCTACCAATAAGAACTGATAGTCGTCTTAGTTTTTCGATAGCAATTTTTTCATTGAGCATGTTCATCTACCAAGCTCTCATTCTCTACTCACAGTCGAAGGGACAACAAGGCAGAAGCGTTCTTCTCGTGTCCCTTGCTATTTTCGCAATCACATCTATTATCTACGCTATTTACGCTATCTACACTATCGTCACCGCCGTTTTGCACTACTAGCATAAGAGCAAATAACCTAACAACACCTTTATGTACACGTTGAACATATCAATATATTTGCTTCCAAATGCATGTTCCATAGAAAGGGGAAGAGCAATAATGCAATGGCTTACTTACTTTTCTGCATGGTTTCAGGTGAGCATAGCTGTGTTCATCACAATTGGAGGCTTCATAGCTTATCAACAACCTCAATTCCATAACACAAGAACAATGCTTGCTCTCATTGTACTTGTGTTCCTTACTCTTACTGAATTGTTTCTGGTGTTTGCTCAAGCATATTCAATCATTCCTACAAGACCATTGAGTCCCCTCTTGCTTACAACAATTTATGGATGTTGCGTGTTCGTCGGTGCGTCGGAGTTTCTCTTCAGGAAGTTGAACGGTCGTGGATGGAATATCACAAGGGTGTGTATTGCGATATTGTACATCGCATTTACCATCATCGTAATTGGATATATTTACAACCTGTAAAGCGTATCTGGGACAAAAGTTGTAGAGACCAACCAGGAGATATGTTGCGAATTGGAGCGCACAGGCGCACGGTAGACCGTCTGAGAAGCATCTCTCATAACGAGCGGATAGATGAGAAAGAATAAATAAGATGAGAAATACATCGCCTCAGATATATCTAAGAGGGACGATAGCAACTGCTGTGCTTGTAGGATCATCAGTTGTCTACGCCTTCATTCTTAGGTCAACAGGAGTTGTTTTTATAACATCAGTCATTGCATCAATATTATTTTTTATACTTTTTGTCTTACTTGTAGTACTGTACCTGAGTAGCAAGAGGAATAAATAGAAAAACGTAGCTTCTGTAAAGCTATGTAACTTATAGTTACGTAAAAGAAAGAAAAAAGAGATGAAGAATTTTGACTGGTTTGACTTAGCGCTTATATGGAAAATCGGGTCAATCATTGCCGCTCTTGTCTTTGTCTTGATGACTATTATTCCACTCTTCATAGGACTTTCCATCATCAAGATCATTCTAGTAGAGACAGGCGTCATTACCGCTTGGATTGTTTTTATGCTGCTCTATGGTATTTTGACATACGTTATTCGCCATAAACGACAATCATAACAAATCTCGTTTGTCGAATGGCTTGGTTCTGGCACACTTTACGTGAATGATGATTTCTATCTAACGTGAGTTCTGTTTAAGCGAGGCCGATCAAGCAGCCAGAAGAGCGAGTTCATCGAGATGCAGGATCGGTTTTTTGTCTTGATGACTATAGGCAACAAGCCCAGTAATGAGATGAACGACAAAATTTGTAGGGCAGCGATGCCGAGAATGCTTAAGCTGAGAAATATTCTTGAGCAGGTCAAGAATGGACTCGATGATGGCCTGTTTTCGCAACAACAACTTATCCAATAGAGGCATGAGTCGATTTGCGTATGTTTTTGCGTAACCGAGTGTTGAGTTGGAGTCCTTGTTCAAAGAGCAGAGTCGTTAGGGGAGCCGAGACATAGCCGCGATCCCCAAACAGGCTGTACTCTTTGCTCTCGCGTCGAGCATAGCTCTGTACACCGTTACCACAGACACGAATACTCGCAAGCGACATTGCTTAGATGACACATAACGAAGTTGAGCACGCACTTCGAGTCGCACTCCCGTTTCGCCTCTCTTCATCCTCAACCACATCATCGGGGTTGCGTCTCCCCTCCTCCTTTTGTATGTGTTTCTTACTTCCCCCATCATTCATCCGCAAGTAGCGTTTGACAACGGCACTCTCCTGTTGCCCTAACAGGTCCCATAACATGAACACATCGCCTCCTGCTTGCAAATACCGCACGACAAAGCTATCTCGCACCCTCGTCGGACCGATGTCCTCTTTCGTCATTCCTGCTCGTTCCCTTAGACGACCAAACACCGACACCATCCCATTCTCGGTCAGCGCATGCCCCGTCTCCGAGAGAAAGAGCGGCTTCTCACTCACTCTACCTTGCGCGATACACGCTCGCCTCCCATTCAACCGATGCTGCTCCACATACACACGCACCGCTTCCAACGCCTCGTGTCCCAGTGGAAGTCGCCTTCCCTTGAAGGTGTCTCGTCTCACCATGAGCAGACCTTGCTCTCGGTCCACATCCCCTAGACGCAACGCACACACTTCTGACAATCGTATCCCCGTGTCATGTAGCACCCACAACAGTGCTCGATTACGGGCAGGTGCCCACTTCGGTATCACCTCATGCTCCCCTGACGACTCACACGCCAAGAGCAACCGCTCCCATTCCTCCGTTTCCAGAGGACGCATCACTGATGGGTCCTCTTGGGGAAGAGTGATTGCGGCAAAAGGCGTTCGCCTGAGATATCCAGCATTCACTCCCCACTGGCACCATGCACGAGCCGAGCGAGCGTAGGACCGTCTCGTGTTCGCTGAGCGCACCAGACCCAGTGCGGTCGGCATCTCCAAAGACTCCATCCACTCACGCACATGCCTCTCTGTCATCTCGACAAGCAGAATACACTGACACTCGGTTCGCAGATACTGTCCGAACAGACTCAATGCCGGCTCGTGCCACTCCATTGTCTTTGGTCGTCGGTTTGCTCGCTGCTGAGCCGCCAGATAGTCTACAATCGCCTCTTCTATCGTGATGCTCATGGGATGCTTGCACCGTGTGCTCGGCTTGGAAGAAGGATCTGATACCAGAGAGGCATCGAGGACTGGCTCTTCGTTCGCTGGAGAGATACTCTCAGCACTACCTCCAGACGACAGTTCTTGAACAGACGTTGGCTCTTCTGCTGGATCAAAAGAAGACGAGAAGGATTGGGCGTGAGCAGGTGCCACCAAGGAACCTGTGATGGCACTCACCTTGTGCTCGTTCGCATCGCTGTTGTGTTTCTCCTCTTCTCCTCCCATCAACGCGGACACCACTGGATCATAGACGCTCTCCTGCGACTGTTCATGCTCTTCTGACCCCAGAGAGACGAATATCTCTGCATTCTGCGCGTTCTCCGGCGGCTGCATGTCCACTTCGGCAAGTCGCACACGTATCTTACGCACTCCTCGTTGCAACGTTCGCAGATGGGATGGCTGATAGTGGTCAGGAGACAGCCGTCGCAGTTCCTCAAACATCGCTCGACAACTCCGTGTAGGATCAGCACACACCCACTCAGCAATCACTTCCCACTGCTCCTGGAAAGGATCATTGCACGTCCGGTGCCACTCTAATAACGAGGGAGTTGCTGACGGCTCCTCTTCTTCCCTTCCTGCATCAGTCTCTCTGCGTAACACGGCATCAGCAGCACTCGGCAACCGCGACCTCCCGACGACGCGAAACCGTTCGCTCCCACACAATCGTCTTCTCTTCTCGCTCTGGAGAACAATACCTGTCACACAGCAAAAGAGCGTGTGTTGTGCCTGTTGCGCTTGCTCCAATAGACGGACTGGGTCCAGGTCCTCACACTGCTTCCTCAGATCACGCTCGTGCTCTCCTGGCACCACCTGTGCATGGAGAAGACGCGTGAGGGGCGTCTTGGCCTCATCATAGATGCGACGCACCTTTCTTCCCTCTTTGAGTTTCGCGCATAACTTCATCGACGGTTGGAACACGTTGACATAGGAACTGAGCACTCGATACAGATTGTCTAGGTACTGATATGCCTGTGCTCCAACAAAGCGATCATAGCCCACCACCTGACGCACGATATGCCCATTCTTCTGCTCCACATAGCACTGATCGTTTTTGAGCGCAGGACGACCTCGCGTAAAGGTAATCTGTTCAGCTTCACAATAGGCCACCAGGAGATCATTGATGAACTCGGTCCCATTGTCGGTGTCCAAGCCCAACAGAGGAAAAGGAAAGAGCGTGCGTGCGTGTTGGATGGCAGCAAGGACTGCTTGAGCACTCTTGGTCAGCAGTGGAAGGCATTCGGTCCAGCCCGTCGCAATATCGGTGAGGGTTAACGTGAAGAGGTAGGTTCCCTCAACCGACGAGCCACAATGAGCGACGAGGTCCGCTTCCACAAAGCCAGGCACCTGCTCGTCCCACTGCTCAAACGTGCGAAGGGGAATAGTGCTCTTGAGTAAGGTCCCTGTGCGCGTCGTACAGAGGCCACGCATCTCGTGTTGTCGATGGGGACGTAACATGCAGTCTACAGTTGCGGCACTGATGGAAAGCGGTTGCCTTCGACACTCTGGCGTCAGATGGAGATGGTCGCAACGCTCTAATGCATCAAGGAACATGGGCAGACATGGGACAAGTCGTTTGGCACACACTCGGTTCGTGGAGTTCCAGACAAGGAGCAATACCTCTTCAACATCGTACCCATACGAGTGGTGACGAGGCTGCACAGGAGGTGGAGTCTCTGGGACGAGTTGGTTCAAGAGCCAACTTGCATACGTGCGGTGATAGCCTGTCAGACGAACAACGTCATCAAGGAGCATACGCTTGTGAGTGCCCACCGCATCCCGATATGGATGAACAAACTGTTTGAGGACTTCACGTTTGGCCTCCAAACTCAATCCCACCGCCACCTTCCGCCTCCTGTGTGCTGGTCTTTGGGGAGGCAGAGGTGCATCAACGACAGCGACATCTTGACGTGCCTCACCACCAATCTTGTTTGCTGGTCTCATTCTATCACCGACAGGGCCTCGTCTCCACGTATACTCATACAAGGAGAGTGCTTTGCCAAGCAACAGAAGAGAAGCTCCTCGCACCTCCTTCTCAGCTACCCAACATCAAGATTTCTAATGAGTCAATGCGCGCTTTGACAAAGCTCGTACACTACTTTTTAAGAGGAGAAACATATGAGAACACAATTCATCGCTATGAGGTTGACCCGCTTTTGTGGAAGCCCGAAACCTTCGGGTTAGCACCTCACTTGCTCATACGCAACTGGACTGACATAGCCCAGTGAAGAGTGCCATCGAAACCCGATTGTAGACACACTCCACATACTCA
>CAXUIS010000083.1:0-3345 GCA_964250915.1 uncultured Ktedonobacteraceae bacterium
TCTATGGGAGGGCATCCCCTTGCGGGTGCCCTTGCTTTAAGCGAACATAATTTTATGATTTTAATATAGTACATGAGACACACTCGCATGTCTCCGTATGAGCGATAAAAGTTGGTTGATTCTCTACAAGAGCATCATTGGTATATTCACTCTCCACGATTGTCTCTTCTCCCAAATAACTAGCGGCATCCCCGATGTCAACCAGTTCCAATAGCTCGATAATCGCACGCAATTCACCTGTTGTTGCCATTGCGTATTCCCCCATTCATTTCTTCATTCGTTCTATTATCAGCCCACTTCCACCTTAGACATCGAACACCCGCTAAGATATTTGTGTTAGATGATTGTCTTTGTTTTACACAGTAAAAACACAATAATTAAGGAGAGCAGTTATTGAATATGTCTTGCTATAGATATATACGTCTGACGATGCAGTTTTCACGCATTGAGTTGTGAAGTAGTCCGAAAAGGCCATTGAGAAAGTCTTGACATGTGTTCCAATTAGCCTCTATTATGAGATACAAAGCAATGAATAATAGAGATAGTGAAGCAATAGAACGTTATGTCAAATCAAATGTCATCTACAGTCACCGAATATATTGAGCGGGCAAGAAAAATATTGTTGTTTGAGCAACGCACGAACCATCAAGATCAAGCGATCAAACCTGGGGGGCTTGAGGTGTTTGCAACACGTTGGGCAGAGGATACGACGACTGCTTACAAGCAAGCAGGGATGGATGTTACACCTGTTCATTCTTTTATGGAGTATTTGATAGGATATCGTAAACAGGACCCAATGCAGCGTGCTGCGAGCATACGTTCGGCATTAGCTATTCTAAATGACATGAGTGGTAGCGTGACTTCTACCCGCGTCTCTTCACATCCTATGCAAGAGCAAGGTATAGCTCCTTCATTAGAAAGGCAATCATCGCCAGTATCACACTTAAGTACGGCTTCTAATGGAGAGAAGCTTACTAGTGCAAGCAGTATGCAGTCAAAAGCTAGAAAAGTTTCACCGGAGACGCAGAAGGTAGAAATGACAACTGCGAAGTCAGTACTACCAACACGCGCACTCCCAAAAACTATGGCGACAATACAATCAACCTCGCAATCAATTCGCTTAGAAGCAGGTATGACACAGGGGCATACGGTAATGACACTCTTAACGGCAGATGTGACCGCCGTTCCTGGCGTGGGTCCCTCGGTAGCAACACGACTGCATGCGCTCGGTATTCGTACGGTACGTGACCTACTCTTCTATTATCCACGCGAACACCGTGATTATAGCAAACTGGAAAAGATTGCAAGCATTCCCTTCAACGAGCTAGTGACAACGGTTGGCATGATCTGGGAGGTTGAGACCAAGCGTACAAGTGGAGGACGCACAATCACCTACGCCACTATTTCAGATGATACGGGAAAGTTGCGCGTCTCCTGGTTTAATCAAGGCTATCTCCAAAAACAGTTGCTTGCCGCGAAAGGCTCGTACCTCGTGGTGACTGGTATCAAGCAACGCTTTGGCAACAAGATTGAGTTTTCGGTACGCACGCACGAACTGCCCGATTCAGGCGATCTGCTCAATACAGGACGTTTGGTACCTACCTATTCACTCACAGAAGGATTGCCCGCGAAGACGTTGCGACGCTTCACCAAATGGGTAGTAGATCGTTATGCGGCGATGCTGCCGGATCATCTGCCACCTATGATACGTGCGGCAGGACAACTTTTGCCTTTGCCTGACGCGATTTCGCACATTCACTATCCTGAAAGCGAGGAGATGCTTGCAGCAGCACGTCGCCGCCTCGCCTTTGACGAATTGTTCCTGATTCAGCTAGGCATGCAAGAGCGGCGCAGTCGTTGGAAACAGCAGGTGGAACAGGGTAACGCCTTCTCCGTCGATCTCAGCAAGATTTTTATGAATGCTCCTTCTCCATCGCAACAGACAACGATAGTCGAGTCACAACCCATAGGGAATACGCTCTGGTCAACCGTTGCGGTTGAAGAACCGTTCGAGGCTACGCTGCCTTTCAAGTTTACAAACGCTCAGAGTCGCGTGCTACATGAGATATTTCAAGACCTTGAACGCACACAACCTATGTGTCGTCTCCTACAGGGTGATGTTGGCGCGGGTAAAACGGCGGTTGCGGCGGCGGCTCTCTACATGGCGGCCATCAACGGTTATCAGGGAGCGATCATGGCCCCAACAGAACTTTTGGCGGAACAGCACGCGCGTAGCATTAGTACTATGCTCGAACCCTTTGGTATTCGCACGGTCCTGCTTACAGGAAGTTTGAAGCAACGCGAACGGACGATGGGTCGTGCCGCCCTTGAAAGTGGAGAAGCAACTGTTGCTATTGGCACACATGCACTTATTCAGGAAGATGTTGCCTTCGCAAAACTTGGTCTGGTCATCATCGACGAGCAACACCGCTTCGGAGTCGAGCAACGCGACGCCCTACGTCAGAAGGGCTATCATCCACACATGCTTGTTATGACGGCAACACCTATTCCCCGTACACTTGCACTCACCCTCTATGGTGATCTCGACGTATCTATCATCGACCAGCTTCCCCCTGGACGCCAGAAGATTATTACGCGTTGGCGCACGGGAGCACGTCGCACGGAAGCGAACACAACTATTGTGCATCAAGTCGAGGAGGGACGACAGGCGTTCATCATTTGTCCTCTAATTGAGGAGTCCGAGTCACTCGCGGTCAAAGCTGCCACAAGCGAATACGAACGCCTGAAGCGTGAGGTCTTTCCACATAAACGGTTAGGTTTGCTTCATGGAGCGATGAAGGCGGTTGACAAAGATGCCGTGATGCGTCAGTTCCGCGATCACGAGCTAGATATTCTCGTAGCAACCTCTGTGATTGAGGTTGGTATCGACATTCCGAACGCCACGGTGATGGTGATTGAGGATGCTGACCGCTTCGGTCTGTCGCAACTACATCAGTTTCGCGGACGCGTTGGACGCGGTAAGCATCAATCCTACTGCTATGTTCTGAGTGCCGACGCTAGCATCAGCGCGCAGGAACGGTTAGGAGTGTTCCAGGATACCGATGATGGTTTCAAACTCTCCGAAGAAGACCTGCGACTTCGTGGCCCCGGCGACTTCTTTGGCGTGCGGCAGAGCGGTATGCCAGAACTGCGTATGGCAAGCCTGAGCGATACACCACTGGTAGAACTTGCTGGCTCACTCGCCGAAAAACTTTGGGAGAGCGACCCCTATCTCCGCAAACCAGAACACGCCATGCTCAGAGAACGCATGCACCTCTTCTGGCAAAATTTTGTGGGCCATTGAAATATGTATGATGATCGTGTGCTGCGAACAGGCTTTGCCTG
>CAXUIS010000083.1:3355-4914 GCA_964250915.1 uncultured Ktedonobacteraceae bacterium
GACCAATGAATGGCATTTTGTTACAATGCAATGCAATGATGAATGTAGGAGTAGAGCCAATGCAAGAAAATGACATTATGACCGTGCAAGAAGTCGCACAACAATATAAAGTGAGTGAACGCACTGTGAGGAATTGGATAGAAAAAGAAGGTCTCTTAGCGTTTCCGATAGGAAAGCGAGGGTATCGAATTACAAAATCTGATCTTCTTGCATTCGTAGAAGCACGTAAGATACGACCTTCTCAGGAGACAGAAAGAGAAAGTTGAAAAGCCAAATTCTGATAAATGGTTGTATGAGAATAGACACTCTCATCTCTCATATGGTTTAATGAGAACAATTCTCTCAGGTCATACGCATGTACATATGTTAGCATTCCAAAGGGGGTCCTGTGTGAGCAACGAGGAAAGGCACAGCCAACGTATCGCGGTCTATCCGGGGAGCTTTGATCCTTTAACGATTGGTCATTTGGACATCGCGCGTAGAGCCGCACGCTTATTTGACACACTGATTGTCGCGGTCTACGCCTTGCCAGCAAAAAATCTGCTTTTCTCTGTTGACGAACGCCTGACTCTTTGGCAAAAGGTCATTATCACCGAAGAATTGACCAATGTACGTGTCGAGAAGTACACCGAACTTACAACAGATTTTGTAGCGAAAGTAGGAGCTAGCACCATCGTCAAGGGCTTGCGCTCTCCAGGCGACTTTGAGGCCGAACTGCAACAAAATTTTATGAATCGGAAATTAGCACCCGATATAGAAACGGTCTGCCTGCTAACCAACCTTGAACACCTTTTTGTGAGTTCGTCTCTGATAAAAGAAGTTACACGTCTGGGTGCAAATGTCTCAGACATGGTACCGGCAGCAGTATTGGAAGCGTTACAAGAAAAATACAGGGCAAAGTGATGGACATTCTCTATCTTTTAGACCGTCTGGAAAACTTGATTGCGAGTAGTCGTAGAATGCCTCTGATGAGCCAGATTATTATTAAAGAGCCGGATATCCTGAGCGTCATTGACGAGATGCGCACAGTTATCCCCGACGAGATTCAACAGGCACGGCGCATCGTGCAAGATAAAGAGCGCATTCTTTCGCAGGCAAATGCAGAGGCGGCGAACATTGTATCACGTGCGCGAGTCGAGTCCGAACGTGCAATGAACCGCGAGGGGCTGCTACGCGCCGCCGAAGGACGCTCACAAGAACTGATACGACAAGCAGAAGAGCAGGCGCAAGAACTGGTACGACAAGCAAAAAGACATACAGAGCATCTTCAAAACGATGCTGATGCCTACGTTTCCGAAACACTGCACGGCCTTAAAGAGCATCTGACAAGCATCGAAACCGACGTGAGCCGTACCATCCTCAGCATTGACCGAGGCTTAGAGAGTATCGCCATGCAAGGCTCCGACGATGACGGACACGAAGAAGATGTGCAATACGAAGCGTACAACGACGATGAGGAAGATGACAAACAGGAGTTACAGGAAGAGATACAGCCGCGCCGTGCATCGCTCGCCAACGATACCATTGGTGGACCAACGTTTCCATGACAAAATACATGA
>CAXUIS010000083.1:5014-18479 GCA_964250915.1 uncultured Ktedonobacteraceae bacterium
TGACAGGGCTTGCCCCTGTCATGCTCATGGCGACTTTTAACTGTCTAATCACTTGACACTCCGTTACAGCTTGTCTATAATAGATTGGCACCAGTAAAGACGCTCAGATCATGTACGCTGCATCACTTAGCCTATTTTACTCATTCCATATCTAGTATCTTATTGAAAGGATGTGCAGTTTCATGATCTATAATGTGGCGCAACTCATGAAGTCCCCCGTTGGGACCTCATCGACAGCAGATATTAACGAAGAGAATGTCCAGCTCGACGAAGACTTGAAGGTCGTTGGCCCAATCGTCGGCAAAGTACGCATGCGCCGCGTCAATCAGGGTTTACTAGTCGATGGCTGGGCAGATGTTACTCTTGAACTTACATGCACACGCTGCTTGAAACAATTTGAGCAAACGATGCATCTACCGTTCGAGGAACGCTTCTACCCAACGATAGATATCGTGACAGGAATGCCGCTTCCACCCATTGAGGAAGAAGATGTGTTTCCTATCGACGACCATCATCTGATCGACCTGACAGAGGCGATACGGCAAAGCGTGTTTCTTGAACTACCAATGGTCACGTTGTGCCAGGAGGATTGCGCCGGACTCTGCTCACAGTGTGGGCATGACCTCAATCTTGGCCCTTGCGATTGCAAGCCAGAGGTTGACGAACGTTTCAGTGCTCTAAGCGCATTACTACAAAAAGACGTATAATAAACAAACGAACAGCAGAACACGAGTAGGTAGCTGGGCACACAGCCGGGATACGATACTGGTGGGAGAGGAGAATACACTCATGGGAGCATTACCAAAGCAACGCACATCGCCTGCTCGTCAGGGAGACCGCCGTGCACATCATCATCTGACGACACCACAGTTGGTCGCTTGCCCAAACTGCAAGCGTCCTCGCTTATCGCATCATGCCTGCCCCAATTGCGGGCAATATCGCGGGCGTCAGGTGTTCTTGCCACGCGCCAGGAAGCAGTAAAAAGGCAAGAGACGGCGTTCTCATTTCCATGAAGGAGCGAGGCGTCGTCTCTTTATACAAAGTAGAATAGATATGACAACCAAAGTTGCCTTTCTCTTTCCAGGGCAGGGAAGCCAGGCAGTAGGCATGGGAGCCGATGTTTTTGCCGCGTCGCCAGCAGCAAAGCAGGTCTTTGAAGCCTTTGATGAGGCGGTAGGTATTCCGCTTAGTACGCTTTGCTTCCAAGGACCCGAAGAAGTGTTACGCGAAACGATCAATGCTCAACCAGCCATTGTCACTGTCAGCCTCGCCATTCTCGCCGCATTTCAAGAAGCACTCACTCTTCCAACTCCGCATACTCCATCATGGACGTATCCCCTTGTACCAAGTTACACGGCGGGACACAGTGTTGGCGAGTATTCAGCTCTAGTTGCGTCTGGCGCACTCGACCTCAAACAGGCCGCACTTCTCGTACGCGAACGTGGGCGTCTGATGCACACCGAGGGAACTATCTGTCCAGGCGGTATGGCTGCGATTATAGGCATGGATGACGAACGCTTGCAAGCGGTGTGTCATGACGCGACACAGCAAGTACAGCAGGAGTTAGCAGAGGAACAGCCCAAAGGTACCACCTCCATGCATCCAGGACTAGGGCAGGTGGCTGTGGCGAATTATAATGCACCAGGACAGATTGTCATTTCAGGTGAGCACAGAGCATTAACGCGAGCCTCCGAACTAGCAAAAGAACGTGGTGCGAAACGTGTTATTCCACTTGCGGTAAGTGGTGCATTTCATTCACCTGTGATGCAACCTGCGGCAACAGGATTAGCACATGCTGTCGATGGTGCTGACGTACACGATGCCACCATTCCAGTCATTGGCAACATCGAGGGAACGGCGTTGGTCAAAGCACAAGATATACGTCAGGAACTGACACAACAGATTGCGTCTTCTGTACAATGGGTACGTACTATCGAATACATGGTCAACGCAGGAGTCACAGTCTTTATTGAGATTGGCCCAGGACAGACGTTGACGGGCATGGTGAAACGCATCGCCAAGGGGGTTACTACCCTTACAATAGGTACAAGCGCGGAAGTGGAGAAAGCGGTCGATCTTGTGCGCGAAATGGGCCTCGTTCATAACGTATAACGTTGGGAATAGACGATTTAAAATTGATGAGATATATGATGGGGATAGTGGTGGGAATAGACGGACGCCCACAAGGGGCATCCCTACTATACAACCTTTCATACTACACGGCCCATCGTGTATGGTAGGGACGCTCCTTGTGGGCGTCCGTTGTTGACTTGCTAATGACGGTTGACCTCAATGATATCTGTAGTGAGTGATATAATCGCGGTAGAAGGAGTACAAGATGGCGACAGAACAGCTAGGAGTCGTGCGCATCGCGCGCCAGGTACTTTCAGCTATTGTGGCGAATAGCGCGCTACAGATACCAGGAGTCACACGAGTAGCTCAAACCAATGACCAATGGTCACGCTTCCTGAACCGCGAAGTCCCGAAGCAGGGTATAGCGTTGACCATCAAAGAAAATACTGTTTCAGCCGATCTTTATCTTGTGGTGGCGGCAGGAGTGAACATCGTCGAGGTTGGCACTGCTGTACAAGAAGAGGTTGCATCATCACTCGAAGAGATGGTAGGCATGCAGGTGCGCGCAATCAACGTCTATATTCAAGATGTTGCATAGCATACAACACCACTTTGTGGTATATCTACATACAGACAAGATACATATGATGATGTACAAACAGTAATGCTAGCTATACAGAGTCCATTAGCACGCCAAATTCGTATTCATCGTTAGAGGGAGCACAATGATTCCTTCCTCTGACACACAAGGAACAATTCGAGGATACTATGCCAGGGATACGCAGACAAGCACGCATGATCGCATTGCAAACACTCTACGAATACGATATTGCCCAGCACACAGCCGCAGAGGTTTTGCAGCGCCATGTCGAAGAACGTCAGCTACCAACCCAAGTGGTAGAGTACGCAGAGGCGTTGGTCCTGGGTGTCAACGAGCATCTCGCCGATATCGACGCCCACATTCAAAGCGCGGCACGTGAATGGCCTTTGCAACAGATGGCTCGCATCGACAAAAATATCTTGAGACTTGCAATCTACGAGATTCTGTTTAATAATACGGTACCAGCTAAGGCTGCCATTAACGAGGCCGTTGAACTTGCCAAGATATTTGGAAGTGACACGTCCAGCCGCTTTATCAATGGCGTCCTCGGCACTATATTTAATCGGGCGCAACAACCGCCCATCCCTACTGCTGAAAGCGAGGTCAAATAATGGCAACAACTCAAGAACGACTGAAGAAGATTGTCGTTGATCAACTCGGTGTTGACGAAAGCGAAGTAGTCCCTAGTGCCTCATTCGTTGAGGACCTTAACGCGGACTCACTCGATCTGGTCGAACTCATCATGTCTCTCGAAGAAGAGTTCAAGGTCCAGATATCCGATGAGGACGCGGAAAAAATCACGACGGTGCAAGAAGCCGAAGACTACATCGACGAACACGCTCACTAAAAAGAGAACATGTGATAGATAATGTGTCTTCGACACATTATCTATCACATGTTCTCTTTTTTTATAATCTTGCAAAAATCTCATTATTTTCTTGTCACAAAATGCCACCTTCGTGCATCTATATTTGTATGCGGTAGTGAGAGTGATACCTGACTCCCACAAATGCGAACGCGAAAAGAGTTGAGAGTGGAGACACTTCCTGCGGCACAGGCGGTTGAGGCGCTTGTTCACGAATATAGTAAACTGGTCTTTTACACCATCTACGGACTCACCGGAGATTGGGAGGAAAGCCAGGACCTGACCCAGGACACGTTTCACAATGCTCTGAAGTCCATTGATGCAGCACGTGCAGAAAGTGGCGCAAACTTTTCCGCGAAAGCTTGGCTTCTACGGATAGCACTTAATACTGTACGCATGCAACGCCGACGCCGTGGTATTCTACGCTTCATCCCATTCTCACGTATGCAAGGGAGTGATGAGGCACACGAAACACAAGCTGAGTTGCTCACAGCGCAAGCTGCACCTGTGCAACCTGTTGGCTATGGACAACAAGCAACAGCTGACCCATCCGAACTCGTTGCAGAGCAAGACATGGTGCGTCGTACAATGGCGAGATTGCCAGAGGCACTACGAACATGTCTACTGCTTTCAGTTATTGGTGGCCTTTCAGCAAGCGAAATTGCTGCAATGCTTGATATGAAAGAGGCGGCAGTGCGCCAACGTTTGGCACGCGCCAAAAAGCAGTTTCAACAGGAATATCTGCGTGAGAGTGGCGAGGATATTCGTGATACAAGTCAGCCAGCAGGGAGACCGCAAGGGTCTCCCCTACATCTTGTGTCATCCCGACGTGTAGGGGAGACCCTTGCGGTCTCCCTGCCTACCATCTATGACACATAACCTTTGATAGAACAGCATCGTATTATTCATAGCTTGGAGAAGCAGACTATGCACAATGACTCACTTGAAACATTACTGGCACGCCATTATGGAAGTGCTGCTGTCGCTCCTGCTGGCCTTGAACAACGTCTATCTGCCTCTTTACAGCAACAAGCGACGAGGTTAGCACATGAGCAGAATGCACTTACACATATGGTAAGTCGTCGTCGGGCAGTACAACTCGTGGCTCTTAGCTCTCTTGGTGTAGGCATAGTCAACATGGGCTTAGGAGTTCTTGAAACAGCACTTGTAGGACAAGAAGCGACACAAAACGCGGCGATGCCATAATCACCAACTCCTGTACGGGTCTGCTTTAGCACACCCTTTTAGCATTTGCGAGAGGATGTGCTAAAGCAGACCCGTACAGGAGTATCATCGGAATATAATGAAGAAGACATCCATTTATCATAGACTATCGTAGTAGAGTGTAGAGATTGATACACATAGAAACGCCACGGACGTTAAGAAAGGACACCTATCATGTTTGGAATTGGACACGGACCAGAGTTAATCGTTATCCTCGTTGTTGCCCTACTCGTCTTCGGACCAAAGAAATTGCCGGAAATGGGTCGCTCGATTGGTAAGACCGTTACAGAGTTCCGCAAAGGCATCAGTGAGATGGGCAAGGAAAAAGAGGACGAGCCAAAAACAACTCCTTCCCCTTTGAACTACGAAGCAATTGAGCGCGAAAATGCCAGCCATCATGTTGTAGAAACCCCAATCAGTGAGGTTAGCCACAACGAAGTCAAAATTGACTAGTGCTGACTCCTATCACTTTGGAGAGTAGACATGGCAACTGGTAACGTAGATAAACAAGACGCAATGCTCTCATTCGACGGCTACTCACCAGAGCCGGAGGATGAGGGCGATGAGTCAGGCATGTCCCTAATGGATCACTTGGAAGAACTACGCTGGCGCATCTTCAAGGTATTGATCGCTATCGCAGTAGGCTCTATAGTCGCGTTTTTCTTCCGAGGGTACATCGTGAGCTTCCTTGAACAACCACTCCCACTGCATCATCAAACATTGTTTATGACCGGCATCACGGAGAGTTTCACGGTCTTTTTAATGATTTCGATTGCAGCAGGTTTTGTTGTTGCGCTACCTGTAGTTCTCTATCAGACCTGGGCGTTTGTCTCGCCTGGTTTGTATGAGAAAGAGAAAAAGTACGCCGTTCCTTTCATCTTTATCGGTGTTATTCTCTTCCTGGCAGGCATTGCGCTTGGCTACGTTGTATTAAAGTATCCTGTAGAGTTTCTTGTAACATTTGGCGGTTCTCAGTTCACAGAAATTCTAACCGCAAGTAGTTACTTTGGCTTCATTTCGTTCTTTATCCTGGCCTTCGGTGTCATCTTCGAGATGCCGCTGGTACTGACCTTCCTGGCATACATTGATGTCATCACGTCCAAGATGTTGCAAGCGAAACGTGCTGTTGTCCACGTGGGTATGTGGATTGCCGCAACGATTGTTATTCCAGGAGCGGACCCATACAGTCCTGTTATCCTTGGTGCGTCGATGTCGATTCTGTACGAATTGACCATCATCTTCATCAAGATTTTGAAAAAATAGAATATTGATGTTTCGCAAACGTCTGTAGGGGTCTAATTCATTACACCCTGTTGGCGATGAACAATGTTTGAGGATATTGAGAAGCGTTTCAATCCTCGCCAAGATTATTCATCGCCAACAGGGTGTAATGAATTAGACCCCTACAGGCGTTTTATCTGTCCCTCCAAATCTAACTAACAATAAGACAACAGCAGCAAGATACAGCACAGCACCAGCAATAAATACTGGTGTATAGCCCACATGAGCTATCAATAAGCCTCCTAGCGGTGTTGTAACGGCCCAGGAGACTTGCATGGCTGATTGATAGCCACTATTTGCCACACCGCGTCTCTGCACTGGTACAGCCTCCATAGAGTACACCTGGAAGACGCCATTGGACATGTCCATCGCTCCCTGTCGAAAAAGATAGAGCAACGCGGCAAGAGGGAGTACACTGGTAAATCCAAATATTAGCAGGAGCGGAATGCTTAACAGTCGTGTATACACAACTGTGTTGATTTTGCCAAAGCGCAACGCGAGCAAAGGTGCAACAAGTGTCAACAACGCGTTGATACCGTTCGCCCCACCATCAATAAGGCCGAATAGGGCCGACGATGCGCCAAGATGCTGCACAAAATAGACATTGAAATATGGAATGAAGAGACCCGCACCCAAACCAACAAGAATCCAGGCCAGCAACAACGCGAAAAAGGGACTAGCAATCATAACACGAGGACGCATCATCGTAAACGCCTTGTACCATTTTTGAAATTGCAATAGGTTTGTACGGGTCTGCTTAAGCACACCCATGTCCGTATGTGGGGAAGGGTGTGGTGAAGCAGACCCGGAAAGGGGCGTTGTTTAATAGGTGATGTGAAATAAGGGAATGAGGCTTGGAATTGCGATAAGGCCAGCAGCGAGCAGTGATAGCTGATACGAACGCGCAACACTTTGTTCTGCCAGTAACCAGTGTATTTGTGGTGGCAAGGGAGCCATAAGTTCTGGTATGCCACGCAACCATTGTGGCAACGCTCCACCTAGAACCTCGCCTAGGACTGTTGTTCCCAGTTGCACAACGATGTTGAGGCTGAAAAGTTGTGGACGTTCCTCTGGTGTGCTATTCGTAGTAAGATATGGCGCATTGACTACAAGAAAGAAAGCAGTGATAACACCCGCCACGAAGCCCGTTACTAGAAGCAGCAATGGTTGACGAAAAAGAATTTGTCCTGCTCCGATAGCCCCTATGAGCAACGTCATGACGATCAGCACAATTTTTCCGCCAAAGCGGTCAACACATATCCCTGCTGGAAAAATTGCAAGTCCTGCCCCTATTGTGCCCGAAAACAAAACAAGGCCGATAAAATCGGTCTTGTAGCCTAATGAGACAAGATAGAGATTGTAGAGGACGAGTAAAATTCCCGCAGAAACACCACTTAGCACATAGTAGAGTAAATAGAGTTGGGCGTTTCGTTGGAAACGCCCAAATGCTTGTATGTACCTAACGAGCAGGGACATCGTTTTTCAATTGAGAGACGGTCACACCTGTTGTTTCAACCGTGCCTCCTGGTCTTGCCGCGGGGACAACGGGCGCGTCTGGAACTTTTTCTTCCATCAGCATCCGTAGTCCTGGACTCTTGATTTCAGGACTCTCATGAGAGTCTAGTTGCGTTCCATCATGCGCGGCGAGTTCACGACGTAGTACACTAGGTGTAAAAAACGCTTTTGCCACTGTTTGCACTTGAATTGTTCGCGCTCTAAACTCGATTACCGCATTCGCTACCTTATCTGTCACCTGATCCACTTGCCTATCGAGTTTATGGACTTGAGAAGGACCCTGCGCGACAACTTCTACAATCCTGTTGTCGTTTGCTGGTACCGGCGTTCCGTTGACCATTGCCTCCGACGTTTTGTTGACGCTCTCAACGGTTGGACGCAACATTCTTATGAGTTTCGCCTTATCGCTTACCCACGTGAAGATGACATCCATAGTAAGACCGAACACAACCGTAAGAAGAATAAAGATCAGAGAATACAGGCCAATTACTATGGCGGCAATCTGCCCACCTGTGGCAAGAATAGGATTGTTATCTGCTAAAATCAGTAAAGGCATGGTTATTCGCCTCCTGCACCTACATTGACGCCACCAAGTGCACCTGCGGTGATTGCGTCGGGATGAGCACGATCAAATGTCTCTATCGCTTTTAGCTGTTCCTTACGGCGCTTCTCAGCACGAGTCCGTGTATGACCTCTACCGAGGAAGACACGTACCATTTCTTGGCCCGCAACAACGGCGGCGACAGCACGCACACTCGGTGCAAGCGCGATCTCACCTGTCAGTTGTGCTGCATTACTGACTGTTTTCACGGAATGGCTGGCTGTTTGAGCCGTATCTTTGACAATACCAACCGTCTCTTGTACTGATGCTAACAATGGCTTCACCTCTTCGCGCACCGTCGAAATTGTGCGCATGAGCGCAACGATTGAAAGTGCCTGTAAGAGCGATCCCACAATCATGAGAGCCGCGAGAAGCATCAGGAAGATGTAGAGGACATCGAGTAAGACATGGAAAATGGCAGCCAAAATGATGCCGATGATAAGCACCACCAGGACTACTGCAGCTACGATAGCTGCATTGCGAATTGCACCCTTCATAATAAAGTGCCTCCCAATTAATAAGATGTAGTGAAAAAGCTAATCCATTATAACGCATAGAAAGAGATTCGTGTTCTGCGTTCTATTTTAACACGCATGACTTATAATAAGTGAGTACATTTGTGAGAAAATATGAGGTATTTGCTTAGAACTATAGTAAAAAGACCAAAAATGGTGTTAAAGCAGGGAGACCGCAAGGGTCTCCCTGGTCCTTATGGAATAGAAGGAAAAAGCATTTTTATTTCTTGAGTAAAGCACGTTTATGTTAGTGTTGACAATTTTATTCTATCGGCTACAATACAAGAGCTTTGAAGATAGAGAATATCCAGGGAGGTTTTTATGCTCATGACACAATTCCTTCTCACGGCTGGGCCGATATTGGAAGGAAATTTTTTAGGGACTCATTTTGTTATCACTACTAGTCAGATTATCTACTTTGCCATCGCTGCCATCGTAGGACTTATCGCGGAGTTTCTTGTCGGTTGGCGGCTTCCCTTCGGTATTCTCGGCGCGTTCGTTGCCGCTCTGGTTGGCATCTGGTTGTTCACAAATGTTATTCAAGTGTCAATCCCTGGCGATTTCACTATCGCAGGACAACCTATACCACTCCTCAAATCGTTGCTTGGTGCCATCGTCGTCGTAGCCTTATGGCATGCGCTCACCTATCGCGGGTGGAGTCGTCGTCATCGCTACTATCGTGGCAGGCGCGAGAATTATGGCGAATAGAGGGGAATATAATACGCTACTTATGAAGTAACATTAGAACATAAATCGTTATAGATACTAGCTGTAAGGACCGATGTATCGCGTCCGTGTTCGGCATTATCAGCCGAGGACGTAATACATCGGTCCTTCCTTGCGTGTCACATTTCAAATACATCCTAAATGTAGGGGTCTAATTCATTACACCCTGTTGGCATCGCACAATGTCCGAGGACGCTAAAACGCATTTTAACGTACCCCAGCATTTGTGTATTGCCAGCAGGGTGTAATGAATTAGACCCCTACAGAAGAGATATTCTATGGGGGACTTCTACTATGGCACTCTTTACTTTTACGATTAGCGCATTCGTGACGTTTTTCACGATCATTGACCCAATTGGTCTCGCACCTGTCTTTGTCGGCCTTACAGGACATTTAAACGAGGCACAACGAAAAATTATTGTGACACGTGCGACCCTGCTTAGCGCAGCAATTATCGCCTTTTTTGCTCTGGTTGGACGCATCCTACTTGACCGTCTTGGTATTAGTCTCTATGCATTTGATATGGCTGGTGGCGTCTTACTGTTCCTGGTCGCGGTGGATATGCTCTTTGGACGACAATCGGGTACACGTGAGACAAAGGCCGAATCGGACGAGGCAATGACACGAGAAGATATTAGCGTGTTTCCCCTGGCAATTCCAATTATTGCAGGCCCCGGCACTATCGCAACAACCATTCTATATGTCGATCTCGCCACACCGAAACCATTAGAACTCCTCGCGGTTAGCACCGCCATTGCGAGTGCTCTGCTCGCAAGCTGGCTCGTCATGCGTGGTAGTTCGCGCATCATCAAAATCTTTGGGCGTACAGGCATCCTCGTTATCTCACGTATCCTGGGTATTCTGCTGGCGGCACTTGCGATACAGTTTATCCTCAACGGTCTGCTTATGTTCCTGCATACAAGCGGACTGGTACGGTAACATCTATCCGAGGAATGGCGGTCGCAGAGAATGCGGCATTCTCTGCGGCCGCCATTCCTCGGATAGATATCTTCTTTCTTGCTACATTCATGACCCTCACACGTATAAACTATAGAGCAAACTTAGTGTGAAGGGGCGGGCCTACGTGGAAAAAGGCTATACGGACATCTCTGTATCACGTCAACAACAAATACAACGCAGTTACCGGACGGCACTATACAGGCATGGTAACACCTGGGCTGTCTGGCTGATTACACTTGTAACAGTTGGAATCTGGTGCTTTACAGCTTATCAGGCCGCACTCGCAGCAGGAGCACATAGTCTACGTGATGTACTGGCAAATATTGCAAGCAATGCAGTGACTATTCGAGAGCAAGATAACGATGCACTTTCTACTGTACTGATTACGTATGGCGCGAAAGAGAACACGCTAATTTCTCATGGACAATATTGGCGTTTTGTGACACCAATATTTCTGCACGCGAACCTACTGCATGTCGGACTCAATATGCTCAATTTTGTTGTGTTAGGCGTCTTTCTGGAACGACTGGTTGGGCATGCACGCTTTCTATTGATCTATCTTATTACTGGTATCATTAGCATTATCGCAAGTTTTTATTTTGCACCTCAGGAGATTAGCGTCGGAGCATCGGGTGCGATTTTCGGTCTTGTTGGAGCGTACAGCATTTTTGTACTTGTCCACAGGCAGGCATTTCCACGGGGTGGCATTCCTGCGCTACTCTGGCTCATCCTGGTGATAGGAGTAAATCTTGGCCTGGGCTTTGTCATTCCAAATGTTGATAATTATGCACATATTGGTGGACTTATAAGTGGTTGCGTGCTGGGCTGGTGGTTTACACCATTGTATACTGAAACTAAAACGAGTAAGATATCACTTATACAACAAAGAACAACCGTTTCTCAATCGGCGTACCCAACACATCTCGCGCATACGTTGGTGGATACGCACAGTCTTGCGCGTCGCTGGCCCCTGGCTCTTTTGACTCTTCTTGGGACACTGGCACTGGCTGTTCTCGCGCTACATTTAACCGGAGGGTAACTCGTGGAAGCTCAAACAAGCATACAGACATATATAGAGCAAGGAAATTATTCGCTGGCACATGGGCAAGCACGCGAAGCTGCTATTGCCTACGCGCATGCAGCACAACTCGAACCAGAGAATCCAGCCGTTCACCTGGGATTGGCGGAGGCAAATCTTGGTCTCGGCAATTTTGACGTTGTGCGCATGGCCTGTAAACGCGTACAAGAACTACAACCAACAGGCGGTATCGAAAGCATCATCGCACAGGCGTTGCTTGACCTGCTCGACCATCACTATGATCGCGCCCTACAAAAAGTCGATACCGTTATTGCTCAAAATCCTGGTATAGCATACATGCATGCCATGCGTTCCTATCTGTTGCGGCTTAGTCACCAGGATTACGACGCGAATCTTGCGCGTGCGCGATCTGCGCGTCTCGCCTATGGTGGTCGTTTTGATGGTGTATTCCCACCCGCCGAACCAACACCATATCCGATACCAGCACCGTATACAGGTGGCTATAACGGCGTAGAAAATGATGTCTCGACAACAGGCAAGCTTCGTGAGCCAGAACCACAGGCACGCGTTGAACGCGAGTCCGTCCCTACATGGTCGCGTCCAAACGGAATGCAGAGACAGGTCATACGGACTCGCTTTGCCCTCAGTCAGTATCCTAGTCTGATCACATATATCATCATTGCCATCAACGTGGTCGTGTTTGCGATTAGCTCCTTAAACCCAGATATATTGAACGCAGGAGCGCAGGTCAATGGGCTTGTATTACAGGGTGAATATTGGCGGCTCTTTACGGCAATGTTTCTGCATCTAAACATCATTCATATCGGCTTCAATATGCTCTCGCTTTTCTTTGTGGGACGTGCCGTCGAGGTCATGTATGGTAAATGGCGCTATCTCGTCATCTACTTACTCTCCGGTCTTGCGGGTGGTATTCTGTTCCTCTTTACTGCCTCTGCTACTGGAGCCGCGGTGGGAGCGTCTGGCGCAATCTTCGGCGTCTTCGGTGCTTTAGGTGTGTATTACATTGTTAACCGTAGAAGTTTAGGTGTTGCTGGGCGTGGAGCTATCAGCAACTGGCTCTTCTGGATTGGCCTCAACCTCGTCTTCGGCCTGACAAACACGGATATTGCCTTAACCGCTCATATTGGCGGGCTGATAGCAGGTATGCTTATTGCGTTTGCACTCGTGCCACGTCTAGGTATAAGCAGAAGAATATAAAATAGTTCAAGGAGTGTCAATTCGCATGAGACTTGACACTCCTTGAACTATTTTGATACACCCTTTGCTTGTTGTATTGCAGAGTACACTACATATAGGAAGTCGAGCACGTAATCTCGCTGTGACCCTCGGCTGAGTCACGCAACGATCCTATCCATGCCCTTTACCCCCCTGCTCGATTTCCTTCCCCCTTTCCAACCATTCATCTTTGAGCAATCCAAAGTAATGTGCGTCCAAAAACTGGTCACGAAGCAAGAAGCGCTGGCGCAAATTTCCCTCATATGTGAAGCCAAGCTTGAGCAACAGATTCTTAGAGGGCGCATTCCTATCATCAAGCGCTGCTTCAATGCGATGCAATTCAAGTTCAGCAAACCCGTAGGTCAGGATAGCAGACATTGCTTCGGCCATAATGCCCTGTCGCCAATATGCACGATGCATTTCGTAGCCAGTTTCGGCATAATGAAAGTCTGGATTGAAAGAAATGAAAGCGCATGAACCGATGATGGTATCCTCGCCTTTGAGTGTGATACCCCAGAATAGGGCCTCATGTCGATCATATGAATCCTGGAGTTGTTGAATCAATGCACGAGTCTCTTCGAGAGATTGATGAACTTCATCTCCATAAAAGTCCATCACCTCTCGATCAGATTTTATCGCAAAAAATGCTTCCGCATCCGTCAGCTGAATTTGGCGAAGATGCAAACGATCTGTAGTTAAAGAGGGAAAGTGAGTAAATGCTGCGTCAAGGCTCATAGCAAGCAAGCTTCCTTTTTCTATAAAAGTAGAGTAGTACCATCATAACACACCACATATAAAGAGCACTTCTGGCTCGAAAAAAACTCTTGAC
>CAXUIS010000084.1:0-18002 GCA_964250915.1 uncultured Ktedonobacteraceae bacterium
GTCTTATAGATAACAGTTTTAAAAGAAGTAGAAGTATATTTGTGAAATAAAATAACCTTGTAATTACAAAGATGATTATGTATAATAGATAATGTAAGAATATGATAATCACCATGCGCTTTGTTCCACGAAAGGATAGGCCAATGAAAGCGCAAGAGCAAGTGCAATTTCTTACAAAGAGTATAACCTGTAACATTCACTCTGTAAAGTCTCTCTTCAATAAGGTGAGGAGGTTTGTCACAATGGAAACCATCATCATTCTCATGCTCATTTCCTTTATCGTGGGGCTTATGATTGGCTTCTCGCTAGCTAAGCCGAATATCATGCGGTAAGCGACCTGTAGCGAGTGTAGGCGAAAAACTCGTCTACACTCAAATTGAGTAACACATCTCTTAACGCTTACCAATGTAAGACGTGCGTGTAAAGCAATAAGTTATAAAAGAGCTGTGTGTAAAAGAACTAAGAAACGATGAGCAGGAGGTAGTGACATGCCCCTCAATTCAGAAGAGACCGTCTGGTTTTATCATCGTGAAAGATGGTCGAGAATGAGACGTGTGCGTCATCATACACAACTGCAGAATTCATCAACACAAACTCGCTGTCTACACTGGCGTGCATCGCTTCGGAGGAGGTATAAACGGTGGTGTCATTTAGGTCCTGTGTCCCCTCCGTCGAATTACTCTGGCGTCATAGCCACTGTATATTCGTATGCGGGTAACGAAAAAGCTCCCGAATACCTTATAAAGGTAGCTGCTATCAGCCACGATGAGATCATTTATGTCGAAGATTTTCCCGATCTACTAGCAGTACTTGATTTGCTTGCTTCTCTTGTGTCAAATGGCATCTTTGTAGATGCGTATGGACAAGGACCAAGTAGACCGGAGTAGCAATACACGAGTAAAAAAGAGCGGGTTGCTTGGTCAAGAAATCGTCTGGGCAACCTGCTCTTTTTCTTGCGGTATGGTTCTTACGTCTCTTATTCTAGCATTACAGCACTTCATAGTGTTTCCGGTATCGCTGTAAGTGATTGGCTCGACCAAATGCGTTATGAGTTTGGCCTGGATGCCGCATACCGAGCATTAGACCTGCAGCAGCTTTGAAGGAGACCACACCCGCTCCTCGTACAGGTGTTTCGGTATCGACGCGAGCAGTTCATTTCCTTGAATGCCTTCATGCACAACTAGAAAGAGGCGTTGTCGTGCCCGTGAGAGACTTACATACATTCTCCGCTTGTCTGATGGCGATACTTGAGCATTATCTGGATATTTGAGCAGATGTGCGCCAAGCAAGAATACGGTGTCGAACTCTTCGCTTTTTGCGTTATCAATAGTCACAAGAGTGAGTCCTGTATGTTTCTGGCTCTCTTTCAGATAGGAGATATGCTGTTGTATTTCTTCAACTGCTTTCATAACAATATAACTGCTAAAATGTGCTAATACCTGCTCTACATCCTCTTTTTTCTGCTCATCATCGTTCAGAACGGCAATTGGACCATTTTCTACAGCTCGAATAGTATCTATTACCTGACTTACTCTACTATTTTGATTAAATAGAGCAAGTATCGAGAGATGCTTTTCAAGGGCTTGACTCTGTTCTGGCGTTGCCTGTATTTTCGTCAGTATGTTTCTGTCTTTCAGTACCTCAAAAAGTCTATGACCCGATTGTAGTGATAGCTCTTGTAACATCTTTACTTGCTGCTCATTAAAGTAGGGAACAATGCTAGAGCGAAGCCAAAAAGCAACGTCATCATCCTTCGTTTTATCTACGATAAGGCGCAGATAGACCAGTATGCGGTCAACGTGACGCGATTGATACAGATGATTGTTATTCATCACCCGGAAATCCTGACACTGCTCTCGCAGATAGTGCTCTATAGGAAGACTCCAATTCGCTCTTGCCGCAATCAGCGCAACACTGCCACGTTCAGACTCCGGTATCTTCTGTATCTGCTCAAGTGCCGCTTGCGTCATCATTTGAACAAGTTGCGTTTCGACGACCATACTTGGTTGCCCTGATTGCGATGAAGCTTTACTTACACGCAACAGTATGGGATATTCTCCATATCCACTATGAGCGGATGTGAGGCTGGGTCGCTTTTCTGGCTCCTGATAGTTGCGTACATTGCTCACGAGATCAAGAATTCGTTGTGTCGAGCGAAAATTCGTTACCAGTTGATGTGCCTGGTTCGTCCCACAACTTTCTTTCTCATCGAGCATGTTGAATATCGAAGGTGCGACCACTTCTCGACTCTCTTTCACCCGTATCTCCTGATCTCGGTCTCCAAAGGCAACAAGGTTTTGCTGCTTCTCACTCAACAGCAGCAATAGTTCAGCCTGAGCACGTGTGAAATCCTGCAATTCATCCACAATGACATACTCATAAAAATTTTGATATTCCTTTGCGAGTTCTGGGCGGTTTCGCAGAATGGCAAGGGCAAAGAGTACTTGATCATCAAAAGTGTAGTGTTCTGCCTCTCCCATGAGTTGCAAAAACTCCAGGTATACCGCATAGTGGAACAATAGCTGAACAGGCTTATTTTTCAGTTTGCCCAGAGCGTCCATGATTTGCTCTTTCGTCGTCGTCTTTGATGGAAAGAGTCCATACTCACGCAAACGTCTGATTGACTCTAAACACTGTTTTTCTACATTGTCGTTCGACTGGTATGGTTCTCCTCTTTCGGGAAGTTTCAGTTCTTTCGGCCAGAGTGCATGTTGCCAGTTCGGGGAAGAGATATTTCTGAGAGCCTCGTTCACTTTCTGTTGCTCTTCTCGTTCCTTCTCGTGAGATAATATCTCTGGATTCTCTTTATAATATGGCTTCCCATCACCGCGTACCAAGAGTGTTCGATGTTTCCGAAAGATCATCTCACCAAAACTATTGAGCGTTCGGATTTGTAAGTCCCCGTACTCTTCCTGAAAGATGCCAGCAACATCGGCAATGCGATTGATTGCACTCCTGAAGTGCGTCATGATAAGAATGCGTTCCATCGGTACATGCTTATAGTGGACGAGATGCTTGATGTATTCAAGAAGCACTGTCGTTTTTCCACTTCCCGCTGGTCCTTCGATCAGGTGTATGCCGCTGTCTCGCTTGAGAAGTTCTTGCTGCTGTTCCGTCAAATCTGTTCGTGCATAGTGAGAGGATGCTGCCAGTAAGGGTTGCTCACCATAAAAATACTCTTTAAATGCCTTTGCCCTTTCATCATTACTCATCTTCGTCGCATAATTTTCCATCAGCTTGAGTTTACGGGTCTCGTAAAGTTCTTTTAGACGGAGTGAAGACAGGTCTATAACAGGTTCCTCGCCTGGAACAAATGGCTGCTGGAACACTATACGCATTCCTATTCCTGTGTAGGGATCGCTTGAATATTTCAAGAGACCGAGGATATCAAGTAAGAGCAGTTTTTTGTGAAATACCTTTCGTTGTTGATAATCTAGCTCGAATTGCAACAAATCGAATGCTTGCCACACATCGGTCACACGTTGTTGCTCTAGAGTAACAATAACATCGTCAAGTTCCCGAAAAATATACTTGATTTTTTCTTTAAGGGTATCCCTATCATTTGTGAGAAGACGCACCATGTAACTTCCTGGCTTTTTACCACGAATCACACGAGTAAAACGATCAAATAAACGTAGTGTTCCTGCACTACTATGTGAAAGGGCCGAGAGAAAATGAAACAATTGTTGTTGCGAAACGCCTTGTAGCTGCAACTCAAGGTAAATTGGGGTTAACTCTTCAAAGACCTGCTCTCCTTGAACAAAGCCCTTCGGATGTTTTATATGCATATTGCCAAGCATTTCCCATATTTGATTTCTTACACTTAGTAACTTCTCTCTAGCACACGCTGCATCTCTCGTACTTTCTGTCCATTTGATACGTCCCTGGCATACATATGACACAATGTTTCTTCGTACCAGATTTAGTAGTTCTTGCTCCATCTTAAAGAAAGGCCGTTTGAGTGTTTGGGCAAGTTCTTTCATAGGAATGTCTGTAGAAGTCTCTTCTTGCAACCCGAATTTGCTGTCTTGCTGAAAATAGATGAGCAAGGGACGTGATGGAGAATTTTGCGGTAAAGCCTCAATACGTTGTTGATATCCATTCTCAAACTTGACTTTCAAGATGTTGCTGACAGTCTCGCCACGCTTCAGCACATTTTCACTACACAGTGTCGCATGGTTTTCGAGGTAGTAGAGAATCATGCCAATCTGATCTTCACTTACTCCGGCACGTATCGCAAGGTCTTGTTCAGTGGTAATAATTTCTCTTGAAGTACCCTCCACATCCTCTTTATTCTCTGCCACATTTTTCCCAATATCGGATCGAAGTTGGCAAAGAACATCATAGACATCTTTGACCTGATTAGCAGCAATCGTATTCTTACGGCTCAGATAACGTGGTTTCTCCAAGTCTGTCGGATGGTAGAGGAGAATACAAACCGCTTTCTCAGTACCATCTCGGAACATCTTGTCACGTCCCGCACGTCCAGCTTCTTGATAATATGCCTCTGGTGTGCCTGGAACGTCGAAGTGGATTACGAAGCCGAGACGCCGAACATCGACTCCCATACCAAATGCGTTCGTCGCAATGACCACATCGAGTCGATCCGATCCATCACTTTTGAAAGCTTGCAGGACGCGATCTTTCTCTTCCGCATCCAGACTCCCGTAATACATCCCGACACGGAGGTCGGGGACATGTTTCTTGAGGTATGCAGCGACAACAGGAATAGTAATCGAGTATGCACAATAAATGAGACCTCGTTGTTGTACTCCTGATGGAGGGTTCCAACGCTGTCGTAATCCTGATGCCCCGTTATCATTCAGTAGATATGCGAGTCGTGCAAGTTTGAGTTGTTCAACCTGCTCCTTCTCGTCGTGATACTTTTTCTGGCACTTCTGACATACACCCTTACCATTTTTGAATGTTATTACGCCGCTACATGAACAGGGGGGTGTCGTAAATTGCTCAACGCGAAAATCCAGTTCGCTTCGCTCTGGCGATGTGATAATTGCCTGCTCTTCCTTTATACGCAGATTCAATTGCTTGATAATATCTTCGATGGTACTGGTCTGGTCGGAGTCTTCTTTCTGTGAGGATGAAGTATAGCCTTTGCGTGCCGTTGCCGTCAGCGCCAAGATAGGAAAGCTTCGTTCGGTCCCCGCAGGTGTGAACTGCTCAGTCCAATCTTTGACAGCGAAGTAGTCAGTGCGGAAATCGTGTCCCCACTGGCTCAAACAGTGCGCCTCGTCTACCGCGATAAAGCCTATTTCACGCTGTTCAAGTGCGCGTCGGAAGGCAGATGAGCGTATTTGCTCAGGGGCAACGTAGACGATAGAGTAATCACCTCGCGCCAATCCCTTCAAATTTTCCTGTTTCTGGATAGACGAAAGTGTGGAATTCAGTACAATTGCCGAAAATATCCCTTTTTGTTGTAACGCAGCAACCTGATCACTCATCAACGAAACGAGCGGTGAGAAGACAACTGTCACCTTCGGAACCGTATCCTCAGCAAGTAGCAGGGCAGGAAGTTGGAAACAGAGGGATTTTCCGCCACCCGTAGCGGCAACCAGCAACTGATCCTTGCCTTCTAACACACCTCGCACCACTTGCTTCTGTGAAACAGTATTACCTTCGCTTACAAATGATTTGAAATCGTTCGTATCCCAAAAGCGGCGCAGCGCGACCAACAACTCTTCGTCAGAAATGGCATCATGCACATTGTAGCCATGTTGTTCCAGTTGCTGTGCTAGGTGTGATAAAAATATTTTCTGAGCTTCTCGAATATGCTCTGAAGTTACCAGCGCATCTACCTGTTTCTCTACGTGCGCCACCTGACCTAACACTGCAAAGACCTCATCTCGATAGGATTTCGTGTAGAGACGACTATCAAGAACGATATGTAGTTTCGCATTCGTCGAGAGACGAGCCTTCAATTCCAGTAATGCCTGTGGTAGCAAATAGGATTGGAATGGTGTCTCCTGTGGATAGAGTTGGCGAAAAAGTTGCATCTGCGCTGCAATCAGTGGGTCATTCTGATCGAGAAATTGTAGCGGTCCTGAAACTTCGACATCAACGGGTACATTTAGCCACGTTCGCCGCGCTCGTGGAGAGACTAGAGCAAGCACATCCCGTTCGGGGTCTAGCAGTCGCTCTTCGATTTTTGTCAATGACCAGTTTAGCTCGGTTGAAAGTATCTGTCTCGATATTTGCGAACGCGTCTGATACAAGGCATTGGCTAAAGATGTTGACAATACTTTTTGATTGAGCGTTAACAGTATCTTACGTTCAGACGATTGCATAGAAAGCGCGTGGAGCAAGTTGCCGACCTGCAAAGCCCACGAGTAGCGACGTAGTAGGCCCGGATATGCAAGCATCGTTGCATCTGGCACATACACCCGTGTGGTAGGACGTGTGTCTTTCAGAATTGGGAGACCACGCGGAATGTTGAGTACACGTTCAAGAAATGTAACACTGCGTGTGTCGGCAGTCAGAGCAGTTCCGCAGAGAATATGCTGCTGATAAGGTTGCCAGAAGTGTGTCGTGAAGAATTTTGCCAGCTCTTCGTGAAGACCATTGATTGTCCATCGTTCTATCACTCGCCCATCATTTGTATCTGAAAACCAGACATCAAGCCAGTAGACATGTAGTATGTTAGAAACATTAGTTTCCTCTGGTATCTCATCATTCATGTGTGATGTACGAAAAGTCGGTTCTTGCAAGGCTTCTGTACACAAACGATCTATCGCATCGGCTAATCCGCGAGTTATATTTCCTGCACCTTTCAAGACAGAGAGCAGAGAACTTTGAGTACCAGCAAGTGGCTCTCGCAAAAAACGGATAAGGCTACGTAGTGGGAGCCGCTCATGAAAGTTGGTCTGTGGGGCATACGCCTGAATACAGGTAGCTATCTGAGTTTGCAAAAGCATGAGAGCATCTTGTTCAGTAGGTGTCACCTTCAAAGCATCTACCAATTCACTATTCACCTTAATTGCACAATACTCTGCGAGATGCATCTGTAACTCTGCAACATTATCGACAATGATTAAATGCGCTTGGATTAACTGTTCCTGATGCACAAAAGCTTCGTGTATCGCAAATAATAGACGATGGTCGCGTATTGCTTCCAGATGTGCCTCTTTCGTGGGACAAGATACATGATGAACAGTAGGGCTAGTGCAACAGGAACGCATCAGGTCTTGACGAAGCTTAAGTATCTCTGTCTCCTCACCTTGAAACCGGAAGGGATACAGTGTATGGGCATCGTGATTGTGCGATGCCTGATAGAGGCAAAAAAGCAACACACGATACTCATCATCCGTCTCCTGCTCAATAACGGTGCGTAACTTTTGAGGGCAGAGCATTGTCTGTGGGTCGGGGAGAACATAGACATCATTGTGTGACGCCAGTGCTGCCAGCATATGTTCAATGCGGGTGTATGAGTCTACCGTGACAACTGAACGTTGTTGTGTGGGAAGATGCGCTACATAAGCTCCCTCAGCATCATTGAGTTCGACCAAAACGTCTTTGCGCTCTCGCACCGCTTTTTGCATTCCAGGACTGGCAGGTAGATTCCGCAAGGTAGTAAGAATATGAGGTGGTGATGGTCGAGCATCAAATGACCAGAGTATTTGAGCGTTTGCCGCAAGGTTGCGCGGTTGTAGTATCGCACAATCAAAGGCACTTCCGGGACGTGTGAGGGCGCGTACTCCATCAAGGAGTGTTTCACCACGACGAACAAGTTCATCACCTAATTCATATAGGAGTTGACCGCATGCGCATGCATCGTGGAGTGCAGTATGCCACTCGTTGTGATTCGTCTGAATTCGATATGTTTTACAAAGAAGCGCGAGATTGTGACGTGAACTATCAGGGTAGAGGCAATATACAAACGTGAGCGTATCTATAATACACTCTTCCGCGATAGGAACCCCCATACCTCGTAGCTCTTTTGCGTCGAATGCGCGGAGGTTATGACCAACAACGAGTGAGGAGGCGATGAATGTTTGTAGCGCAGAAGCAACTTGCATAGGCTCAGGAGCTTGATCAATATCCTCGTTCGTTCGAAGCTTTGCGGGCTTGAATGGACGACGAATGTAGGATTGGTAGCTATGAAGGGTGGTACGACCCTTCATGCGAACGGCGGCAACTTCAAATACCCGTTCTCCTGGTTTGGCTCCTAGTTTTGGATCAGCCTCTATATCAACAGCAACAGTCACAGGAAAAGCGTAGTCTGGATGTGAGCGTAATGCAAGAATAGTGTTCCAATTCCCCATGCGAAAGTCGAGAAGTTGCGGAACGATAACTCCCAACACCTCCGCACGTCTATAAGCTTGCACCGCAGCCATACCATCATTGAGACCATTACTATACATATCTCCTATCATTACCCACGCTTGGGCAATACGAGGGTCGGACGAAGTGCATGCAATGAAACGCTGTAGTGTCTCAAGTAATGCCTGTGGTGAGTGCTTCAGTTGTTGTTGTACCGAGACGAGCAACCAGAGTGCGTCAGGAGATGTTTGTAGTTCTGGCATATGTTGAAAGAGTTGTTCTACTTGCTCAAACTGCCCCTTGGCAATAAACACACGCAGATGGAGCAGGTCAACTCTTTCCTTCGCAATGCCGTAGTCAGTGAGTACTCCATAGAAATGCATTGCGAGAGTATCATGACGAGGTGTTTCTTCCCATTGTGCCAGAATGGTCTGAGTAACAGCCTGTAGACCAGGAATGGTTGGGGATGCAAGCAATAGGAGAAGTGATGCCATCATCTCAGTGTCACTTCTCGCTAATTGCGTCAGTAATGCACTACGTTCTTGCGTCGAAAAGAGCATGAATAACGCACGTAGCATCTCTAAGCAGGCTGAGGGCATTTCCTGTGCTACCTCTTCACATAGTAAGGTGCGAATAATTTCCCCAATCATCTCTAGTGCTTGTCCAATACGCGTATCGTTACGATCACTATCCACTAATTGGACAAGCCTCTCAAGACGGACTAGAGCTGTGTGATGAAGCTCATGTGAGACAAAAACAAGATGCCACCATACTTTGGAAGAAGGTTGCACTCGCACTAGTTGCTGAAGCAGTTGTTCGGCCTCAACGTACTGGTGTCGTGCCTCATACACTTGCGTCAGTAACCAGAGATGCTCTAACTGGGGTATCCCGTATGCGGGAAGTGATTGATAGAAGTGAAGTGCGAGTTCATCACATCGCCCTGTTTCTATCCATCGTGTGCTTAATGATTGTACGAGTGTCGTTAGCCCTTGTGGAACAGGATGAGAGAACTGTGTGAGCAAGAGCACTATGCGTGCATCTTCACCGTTTGTAGCGAGGGAAAGTGCCTCAGCCTGCGTTTGTACAGGAAGACGTTCAAGAAGCGTTTGAAGGGTTGGAGTACAGAAAAGGACATCTTCGGGTTCAAGTTTGCTCCAAAGAATACACGACGCATATATAACATTGGTGTTTAACTCTTTCATCTTAAGAAGCTTTTGTAACGCTGCTGTGGGACGGTGCCACTTCTTGAGAGCTATCTCAACGACGAGAAGAGGTGACATAGTATCGGGTATGTACCATATGCCAAGTAAACGTATTAAAGACGCATATGTCCAATGTGAAGAGGTGGTAGTATTCATATATTTTAGCAGTGAAGCTTTCTAGTTGTTTGAAATCTGTAGTTGATTGTGAGGGAGAAATGTGGGGTAGAAAAAGAGAAGAACGGTTATAATTCGGTTAAGAAAGTCAATTAAAAGTAGTGTTTTCTACTTTTAATTATTGATTAATTCAAACTCTTCACTATATGTTCTTAGATAGAATATTTTGTATAAGTGCTTATGGAACACATATTCGTTGACAAGTATGATAGTTATCAGTATTATGAGCACATATGTATTTATGGTATAAGCGAGAACACTTTTGCTCGAAATCTCTGCTCGCTAAAAAAGCTTGCTAGAAAAGAGATAGCTCTTGGATATTTTCACCTTTCGGGACCATTTGATTGATGACTATTCTTCGTATATTCAAAGCTTCATTCAAATCCGTAATCCACTAGTACAAGCGTATGTGCAGGAGCAACTCAATCAGGGCGTCCTCTGGCCCAATCCTCTTATTCAGTTAAGTCCCCTTTTTGAGTCAGGCGCGAGTGTTGATACTTTGGTCGCTGAGGGAGTGCTACATCCTGAGTGTGCGCGTATTTTCCGTGTAGGCAAAACAGCTGATGGCTTACAAGGACGCTCATTGCAACTGCATAAGCATCAAGATGAGGCGATTCGTATCGCTGCCCGTGGAGCAAGTTATGTTTTGACGACTGGGACGGGTTCCGGCAAAAGTCTAACCTATATGATTCCCCTGGTTGATGCTATCCTACGAAACGGCACGAAACGCGGTGTACAGGCGATTGTCGTGTATCCAATGAATGCGCTTGCCAATAGTCAACGGCAGGAGCTAGAGAAGTTTCTCACGCTTGGCTACGCAAGCGGCAAAAGTCCCGTCACCTTCGCACGCTATACAGGGCAGGAAAAGCAGGAGGAGCGAGACCGCATTCTCGCTGACCCACCCGATATTTTGCTCACCAACTACGTGATGCTAGAACTGATTCTCACACGTTCCATCGAGCGGCCTTTGCTTAGAATTGCGAACCTACGCTTTCTTGTGCTTGACGAATTGCATACCTATCGGGGGCGACAAGGTGCTGACGTAGCCTTGTTGGTACGTCGCGTTCGTGACCGAATTGCTGCCAGCAACCTGCAATGTGTTGGTACGTCCGCGACTCTCTCCAGTGAAGGAAGCTATGAGGAGCAGAGACGTGTAATTGCGGATATGGCCTCACAGATATTTGGAACAGAAGTGTTGTCGCAGCATGTAATTGGTGAAACGCTCAAACGCTCGACGCGAGAGACTCTTTCTGTTCGTGATGCCGATGGAGCATATACGGATACGTTCAAATTGGCATTGACGCAGCGTATTAGCGATATCGCGCTCAAGCCGCCAACTGATTATGAGGCATTTCTGCACGACCCACTCTCTATCTGGTTAGAGGATACCTTTGGTGTATCATTGCGCGAGGGGCGACTGGTTCGTACAGAACCACAGAGCATCGAAGGGTTACAACATCGTAGGCGCGAAAATGAACAAGCGGGGGCTGCACATCGTTTGCATATGCTAACAGGTGTCTCCATTAACCGCTGCATTCAAGTGATTCAGGAAGGATTGCTCGCAGGATATACTTGTTCCCCTGATCCAATAACGGGTCGTTCACCGTTCGCTTTTCGCTTGCACCAATTCATCAGCAAGGGTGATGCCATCTATGCCTCGTTAGACGCCGATCCGTATTTGACCTTTCAAGGGCAGACCTTTGTACCGGGAGATCGTTCACGTGTCTTGCTGCCACTTGTTTTTTGTCGTGAATGTGGTCAGGAATATTATAGTGTGCGCCGCATTGAGCGTTCAGAAGACGGTATCTCGTTCTCGAATGTCTACATAAATCGTCTTCCAGGAGTGGTAGAGCAGGAAGAGGGTCAAGAGGGTTTTCTCTACTATTCGCAGGAAAACCCCTGGCCCGAAGACGAAGATGCTCTGCTTGAGCGGTTGCCAGAAGAGTGGTTAGAAGAGTTTCACGGGTCACTACGGGTACGGCGTACCCGACTTAGGGATGTGCCGCAAGCAGTGCGTGTGCAACCGGATGGCAAAGAGATAGAGAGGGATAGGCGTGCTGAGCGGGGACTCGACATGCATTTCTTGCATGCTCCATTTCGCTTCTGCCTGAACTGTGGTGTCTCCTATGGTGGAAGGCAGAGAAACGATTTCTCGAAACTTGCTTCACTTAGTTCCGAAGGTCGTAGCACGGCAACGACTATTTTGAGCCTTTCTGCAATGTTGCGCGTCAAAGAAGACCCCCATCATACCATTCCCCCGAAGATGCTCAGCTTCACAGACAATCGCCAGGACGCCTCGCTACAGGCAGGGCATTTCAACGACTTCGTGGATGTGGGACTACTCAGATCAGCACTCTATCAGGCGGTGAAACGCGCGAGTGATGAGGGTATCCGTCACGAGGAACTGACAAAGTACGTTTTTGAGGCATTGCACTTGCCCCTGAATAGCTATGCTACAGACCCCAATGTGAAATATCAGGCACTCAATGAGACGCAACGTGCTCTGCGGAATGTGTTGGGATATCGCCTCTACCGTGACCTGAAACGTGGGTGGCGTATCACTTCACCCAATTTGGAACAGTGTGGGCTACTGATCATTGATTATCTCTCACTCGATGAAGTGTGCGAGGATCAGGAGGTATGGCAAGAGGGGAAAGGCGGTCATAGTGCGCTTGTCACGGCAAGTCCTGAGACGCGCAAACGAATCGCACGTGTTTTGCTGGATTACATGCGCCGCGAACTGTCTATCAAAGTTGATTACCTCACACCTGAGTATCAGGAGAATATGCAGCAGCAAAGTAGCCAGCGTCTGATCGCACCGTGGGCCATTGACGAGAATGAACCAATGCAGTACGCCACAACGCTCTTCCCTCGGTCACGGGGTCAAGAGTCAGATCGTAGCTATGTCTATCTTTCAGCACGCGGTGGGTTTGGGCAATACCTGCGTCGTCCAAAAACATTTCCAGAATATCATGAACGACTACGTTCTCAGGAAACCGAGCAGATTATTCTCCATTTATTGAGCGTTCTTAAAACAGCAGGGTTGGTCGAGCAAGTGGCTGAGCTTCAAGGGAAACAACGCAACGGACCAGATGAGACCAACTACGGCTATCAACTTCCTGCCTCTGCACTCATTTGGAAATTTGGCGATGGCACACGAGCTTTCCATGACCCGATTACCATTCCACATGAGCCGTCGGAGGGTCGTCGTACTAATGCCTTCTTCGTCGAGTTCTACCGTACAACGGCGGCAAAACTAGAGGGATTGGAGGCGCGCGAGCATACGGCGCAGGTCCCCTATGACTTGCGAGAGAAACGTGAACAAGCCTTTCGTGCCAATACCTTGCCTATCCTCTACTGCTCGCCAACAATGGAACTAGGTATTGATATCGCCGAACTCAATCTCGTCAATATGCGTAATATGCCGCCAACACCCGCGAATTATGCTCAGCGCAGTGGACGTGCTGGACGTATTGGTCAACCGGCTCTTGTCTTCTCGTATTGCTCGACGGGCAGTCCACACGATCAGTATTTTTTCAAGCGACCAGAGCAGATGGTGGCAGGTGCTGTGACACCACCACGTCTTGACCTTGCCAATGAAGACCTGATTCGTGCTCACGTATACGCAATCTGGCTTGCAGAAACGGAAATGAGCCTTGGTCAATCGTTGCGTGATATCCTCGATGTCTCAGGTGATTCACCAACATTAGAACTGCTCGATTCCAAACGTGCCTCTATCGACAATCCAACGGCGAAACGCAGTGCCTATACCCGTGCCAAACATGCTTTGTCGAGTATCGAGCCTAAACTTGCTGCCTCTGGTTGGTATACAGAAAATTGGCTTTCCGAGGCACTTGAACAGGTTGCTTTGCGCTTTGACCGCACCTGTGATCGTTGGCGGGGCTTGTATCGCTCTGCTCTGGCACAATCGAAAGCGCAATCACTGATTGTACTGGATGCTTCACGCAGTTCCGATGATAAACGACAGGCGGAGCGGTTGCGTGGTGAGGCTGAGTCACAGTTAAAACTGCTCACCGATGTCGAGCACCTGGAACAATCCGATTTTTATAGCTATCGGTATTTCGCCAGCGAAGGCTTCTTGCCAGGCTACAACTTCCCACGGCTACCGCTCTCAGCCTATATCCCGGCACGACGGTCAAGACAACATGATGAGTATCTCTCGCGTCCACGCTTCCTGGCAATCTCGGAGTTCGGACCGCGTGCCATCGTCTATCACGAGGGATCACGCTACCTGATTAATCGCGTGATACTTTCTGGCGAACATGACCGCGAGGATATTACAACACGTCAGGTAAAGCAGTGCGGACAGTGCGGCTATCTGCACACATTTAGCAGCAATGTCGATGTCTGTGAACGCTGTGGTACCAAACTTGGGACACCACTCACGAGTCTATTTCGTCTGCAAAACGTAGCAACAAAACGACGTGACAAGATCAATTCCGACGAAGAGGAACGCATGCGCCTTGGCTACGAGATACGGACCGCGATGCGCTTCTCAGAGCAAGACGGTCATCCGAGTACCCGTGTCGCACAAGTGATGTTGCATGGTCAGCATTTCGCCACACTCACGTATGGACATGCCGCTACTCTCTGGCGTATTAATCTTGGCTGGCAACGGCGCAAAAATCATGCCGAGCATGGCTTTCTGCTCGATATTGAGCGTGGCTATTGGGGCAAGGATGAACCTGTGGTCGAAGAATCTCCTGAGTCGGGCGACCCAATCTCGCCCCGTACAAGGCGTGTTATTCCATATGTCGAAGACCAGCGCAATTGTTTGTTGTTTGAACTACACAAACGCGAGAGCGTGACCTGTATGGCCTCGTTGCAATCGGCCCTTAAACGCGCCATTCAGATACACTATCAACTTGAGGATAACGAACTGGCGGCGGAACCTTTGCCCGACGACGATCATCGCCACCTGCTCCTTATCTACGAAGCAACGGAGGGTGGCGCAGGTGTGCTGCGTCGCCTGCTCGACGAACCAGAGGAGTTGAGCGAAGTAGCGCGTGAAGCATTGCGTCTGTGTCACTTCGACCCTGATACAGGTAACGATCTAAAACATGCCGAACGCGCACGCGAAGATTGTGAAACTGCGTGTTATGATTGCCTGCTTACCTACTACAATCAGCGCGATCATCGCATACTAGACCGTAAGACCATTCATGATTTGTTACTGGACCTCATGAATGCACAGGTGCATACATCACCAACAAGTAAGCCACGCGCCGACCATCTCGCAACCTTGCATCATCTCAGTGGGTCAAGCCTTGAGCGTGACTGGTTGACATACGTACATGAGCAGGGTTATCGACTGCCTTCCCATGCACAGCACCTCATCGAAACATGCCAGACACGCCCCGATTTCCTCTATCAAGAGCAGGAGGTTGCGATCTATGTCGATGGACCATTTCACGATTACCCGGATCGGCGCACGCGAGACGTGGCACAAGAAGAGTGCCTGGGCGATATGGGCTACATGGTAATTCGCTTTGGTGCCAGAGACGATTGGTCTACGATAGTGGCGCAATATCCCCACATTTTCGGTGAAAAGAGGCGATAGGAGATGAAAAATGGATTATACAGTTGGGACGATGGTCAGGGCGCGTGGACGTGAATGGGTTGTCCTGCCCTCAACAGACGATTCGTTGTTACGAGTGCGACCACTTGGAGGAACAGAAGATGAGGAGACAGGTATCTATCTGCCACTCGAACCCGTTGAAATGGCCCATTTCTCTCCACCTGATGCCTCGCAGTTGGGCGATGACCGCTCTTGTCGCTTGTTACGCGATGCGGTGCGACTCGGTTTTCGCTCAAGCGCGGGACCATTCCGCTCGTTTGCCAATATCGCTGTTGAACCACGTCCCTATCAGCTTGTACCGCTCTTGATGGCACTCAAGCTTTCACCGGTGCGTCTCCTTATCGCTGACGATGTTGGTATTGGCAAGACGGTTGAAGCCGGATTGATTGCACGTGAATTGCTGGATCGTGGCGAAGTTGAGCGACTCGCCGTTTTGTGCCCACCACAATTGGTTGAGCAATGGCAGGAAGAGTTGCGCGACAAGTTTCACCTCGATGCGGAGACGGTTCTGCCAAGTACCATCTCACGCCTGGAACAAGCCTGTGCCCCTGGTCAATCACTCTTCGACCGCTACCCTTTTGTTGTTGTCTCGCTCGACTTTATAAAGGCAGAGCGACGACGAGACGAGTTTCTCCGCACCTGCCCTGAACTGGTGATTGTCGATGAGGCGCACACCTGTACCTTCTCCGGTGAGGGACGAGGCGCACAGCATCAACGTTATTATCTCGTCTCACAACTGGCAAAAGACCCGTCGCGTCACCTGTTGCTTGTGACTGCAACGCCTCATAGTGGCAAAGAAGATGCGTTCCGTTCTCTGCTGACCTTCCTCAATCCATCCTTTGCGACACTGCCAGATGACTTGAGTGGACCGACACATGGAGCCGAACGACGCCAATTAGCAGCCTATTTTGTGCAACGTCGCCGCGCTGACATTCGCGCCTATATGGACACCGAGACGCCATTTCCGCAGCGTGAAGAGAGCGAGCCAAGCTATCGCCTGACAAAAGACTACAAGCGGTTGCTCGATAAAGCCTTGCATTATGCCCGTGAAACGGTGATAGACCCACACGACCCCAACCAGTTTCGGCAACGTATACGCTGGTGGTCGGCTCTCGCACTCTTGCGCTCGCTCTCATCCAGTCCTGCCGCCGCCGTTGCGACCTTGCGCAGCCGTGCCGCAGTTGCCGAGGGCGAAACGATTGACGAGGCCGATGAAATCGGAAGGCACACCGTTCTTGACTTGATCGAAGGCGAGACGGTAGAGGGCGTCGATCTCATTCCTGGCAGCGATTATGAGGACAATGAAGAGAATGGAAGTAGCACTAACAATCAGCAGCGCATCCGCCGTCGTTTGCTCGAAATGGCGCACGATGCCGAAGCACTCATGGGGTCGCAGGACGCAAAGCTACAACAGATGCTTAAATTGGTCGCGCAACTCGTGAAGGATGGCTACTCGCCCATTCTCTTCTGTCGCTTCATTCCTACCGCCGAATACGTCGCAAAAGCTTTACACGATGCGTTACCCAACGCCGTACAGGTGGATGCTATAACGGGACTTCTACCACCTGTAGAGCGCGAACAGCGTATTGCTGAACTTGCACAATATCCGCAACGGGTGCTGGTCTGCACTGATTGTCTAAGCGAAGGCATCAACTTGCAATCCTCGTTCAACGCCGTGATTCACTATGATCTGTCCTGGAACCCAACACGTCATGAGCAGCGAGAGGGTCGTGTGGACCGCTATGGGCAGGTCATGCCAACGGTGCGCGTCGTCAACTACTATGGGAGCGACAACCCGATTGACGGTATGGTTCTTGAAGTGCTGATTCGTAAGCATAAAACCATTCGTACCTCGCTCGGCATCTCTATTCCCGTTCCTGTCGATGCGGAGCAGGTGATCGAGGCCATTTTCGAGGGTCTCGTCTTGCGTGGCAATAGCGCATACTCGGCGAATCACACGCAACTTTCACTGCCTGGCCTTGACGACATGCAGCTTGACCCACATGGAGAGCGACAAAAGCAAGAATTGTTCGCGCAGTGGGAGGCGGCATCGCTGCGTGAAAAGCGTTCGCGTACCGTATTCGCCCAGGAGACAATCAAGGTCGAGGAGGTCGCTACTGAGCTTCGTGCAGTACAGAGCGCGATTGGTTCTGATGTCGATGTACAAGCGTTTACCTCGACTGCCCTTCATGCCTACGGTGCAGTCATTACGCCAACCCAAAAGGGAGCCGTGACCTACAATGTCAGTGAGGCACCACGGGCCTTACGTGATGCCATAGGGCATGCATCAGTGAAAGATGCAACATTTACTGCACGCTTCTCACTTCCGGTACGCGATGGCGAAATTTATGTAAACCGCACACATCCTCTGATTGAAGGTCTAGCAACCTATGTAATGGATACGGCTCTCGATCCTGATGCAAATCCTCAAACCGTTATCGCACGACGGTGTGGCGTTATTCGCACCAGCCATGTCGCACGTCGTACTACGCTCCTGCTCGTGCGCTTCCGTTACCATATTATCACTCAACGTGGTGAAGAGTCAGCAAAAGCAATGCTCGCCGAGGAATGTCAGGTTCTTGCCTTTGAGGGATCACCGCAGAACGCTCGCTGGCTCGATGACGCGGCCCTTGTTGAGCAGTTACTCACCGCGCAACCAGAGGCCAATATCTACACCGAGCAAGCAACTCACTTCTTGCACAGGGCAATCGCATCTAATTGACAGCCTCAAGAACCTTCAAGAGATAGTCATT
>CAXUIS010000085.1:0-17831 GCA_964250915.1 uncultured Ktedonobacteraceae bacterium
AATCAGGGCGAGTTTCTCACATTGCTTGGTCCAAGTGGTTGTGGCAAGACGACCATTCTACGCATGATTGCGGGCTTCGAGATACCGACTGAGGGTACCATTACCCTTGATGAAGAAGACATCACGAACGTTCGGGCTAACAGGCGTCCAATGGGTATGGTCTTTCAGTCCTATGCACTCTTTCCACATCTGACCGCCGCGCAAAATGTCGCGTTTGGGATGGAAATCAAAAAGTTTTCCAAAGACCGTGTGAAGCAACGTTGCGCGGAGTTGCTAGAACTCGTGGGACTGGGCGAGATGGGTCCACGCTATCCTCACCAGCTTTCTGGTGGACAGCAGCAGCGTGTCGCTATCGCACGTGCGCTCGCCGTTGAACCAAAAGTCTTACTGCTTGATGAGCCACTTTCAGCACTCGATGCCAAAGTACGCGTCTCGCTGCGTAACGAGATTCGCCGTATTCAGCAGCAACTGAAGATGACCGCAATCTATGTCACACACGATCAAGAAGAGGCATTAGCGATCTCTGACCGTATCGCGGTAATGGCAAAGGGCAAGATTGAGCAACTCGATCAGCCAGAGGAAATTTATAGTAACCCAAATAGCGTTTTTGCCGCGACCTTCGTTGGAAATAGCAATCAATTCAATGGCGTTGTTGAGTCTGCATCAGAAGGTATATGTAAGGTAGGGGAGTACACAATCTCTACCTCACATCTTGGACATCTGCATAACGGGGCGCGTGTACTCATTATTGTGCGTCCAGAAGAGGTTTCCCTACTGCCAGCGACCGATACAGGTAAGGGTATAGGAACAGTTCCCAGCGCGAATGGAACAAAGGGCAAAGATAATCTCATCGCTGGCGTAATCGAACTCCGCACGTTCCTGGGACCATTCACCCGCTTCCATGTGCTTACTCATGACAATACCACGCGCACCGCAGATATGCCTAACCATCTATCGAGGAGTTTTGAGGTGGGGCACAAGGTTCAGCTTTCGTTTGCGCCCGATGACTGTCAGGTCTTGCCAATCGACTCACGTGACTCCGAGTTGAGGGAGATTGTCGAAGCCGAGAAGGTGTAATGTTTACCGGCATAAATTGTATGGTAGCGTTGCTACCATACAATTTATGCCGGTAAATTTTTTGCCATCTCGTATGCTTGTTGGGCTTCTTGTGATCGTCCTAGACTTATTAGCACATCACCCTTATTTTTGTGGAAGGCTGCTATCTGAGGTTGAAGATGAATTGCTTGATTATAGGCTAGCAATGCCTCATTATAGCGTCTGAGGTCAGCAAGTGCATTGCCGCGTCCGTTATGGGCAGAAGCGGTTTTGGGGTTCAACGTTAACGCCTCGTCAAATGAGGCTAGCGACTCTTGGTAGCGTCTCAAATCCGAAAGGACGCTCCCTTTTCCCTCATACGCGGTTTCTAGCTTCGTGTTAAGTTTGATGGCACGTTCAAAACATGAAAGTGCTTCTTCCGGTTGATGCAGATGCCAGAGTGCCTTTGCCTTCCCTTCATATGCGGAGGCTGTCGTCGCGTTAAGTTCAATGGCTCGATTATAATCTACAAGTGCCTCGGAATAACGACGCAATGCATAAAGCGTATCTCCACGAAACTCATACACTTGAGCTATGTTAGCGTCGTATTGCAGAGCTTGCTCAAAAAATGGTAGAGCCTCCGAATAACGGCCCAAGCGATACAGAGTGCGACCTATGCCGTTATAGGACGAGGGATTGTTCGGGTCAAGCTCTATCGAACGCTTATGGACCGCTAATGCCTCTTCATGATGCTGTAGTTGTCGCAGTGCCCAGCCTATGCTATCATAGGCTTGTGCACAGGTAGGATCACGACGTGCAGCTTCTTTGTAAGCGGCAAGTGACTCGGTAAAACGCCTCATGTAGTACAGCGCGTTGCCCTTGCTTAAAAAAGCATCAGTTAGTGTCGAATCAATTGCAAGTGCTTGTTCTTGACATGTTAATGCCTCATCTAAGTGTCTCAAGGAATAGAGTACATTGCCCTTGCCAAAGTACGCCTGCGCGAATTGTGGGTCCAGTTCAATTGCTTGCTCGTACGACGCCAACGCTTCAGCATAGCGTTCCATCATGTACAGTACACTACCACGTCCCTCATATGCATCTGCATACATGGAGTCAAGCCGCAACGCACGGTCAAACGCATTCAGTGCTTCCAGGTAGCTTCCAGTATTAAACAGAGTATTGCCATCATCGACCCATTCCTGCTTTGTCTTATGGTTCTTCAAGGCCGATGTATGTGGTGTCAGCAGATCGCTCACGAATGACGCAACATCGTGATAGCGGTCTTCGCGCTTTTTCGCTAGTGCGGTTAGAATGGCTCGCTCAACATGTTCGGGGACAGCAGGGTTGATTTCTCTAAGTGGACGGGGTTGCTCGTTCTGATGTTTGTTCCATAGCGCGATTGGATGTCCCGCGTCGAAAGGTGGATGACCTGTAAATAGCTCGTAGGCGATACAGGCTAAGGCGTACTGATCGCTACGCCGACTCGCGAAGCCCTCGAATTGCTCCGGTGGCATATAATGCGGAGAACCTATGACATTGACGTACTTGGTCTTCTGCGTCTCTAAAAAGACTGCGATACCAAAGTCAGCAATAAGTGCCTCATTTTTCGCATTGAACAAAATATTTTCTGGCTTAAGGTCACGATGTACAATCAATTGCTCATGCACATAATAAAGTGCTTGCCCAACCTGGGTAAGAATATTCAGAGCTTCTTGCTGCGGCAGAGGATGAGGCAGGTAGCGTTGAATGCGCTTACGCAGTGAACCATTTGGTGCAAACTCTGCTATGAAGTAGGGATAACCCTCATCTATACCAAGATCATAAATTGACAGAATATTCGGATGCTTCGATATTTCTAGCAGACGTGCCTCTTGCAGAAAGTTCTCGCGCTCCTGTGGAGAGCCGAGATAACTGAGATGCATTACCTTGATTGCAACGACACGATTGGGCAGATAGATATGCGTGGCACGATAGATACGTCCAAACGAGCCACTATCAAACAGGTCTGTGATGCGGTAGTTGCCAATCTGTTTTCCAACGTAGCCGTCTTCTGTCATTACATGTCGTCCTTGCTTTTATGGAAATGTCGTACAAAAGGTGTACAACACAAGCGACTCGATACAGGTATTGTTTGAGGCATACCCAAGCGTTCCTACATACTCAGACGCTGCGGAAGGATAAAAATAAAGAATACGCTTTTGTATGTACGATGGGGTATTTCTCAACGCGAAAATATTATAGCATATAGCGAAGGTTGCGTTTATGTCCTACTATTCGCAAGCTTCCTTATATTGTAGGGGCTATAATTCATTACGCCCTTCGTCCCAATTGTTGATGGACGAGAGCGTAACGAATTATAGCCCCTATAGCACATCCTATTTAATTTGTTAAATTACGTTGTTATGTTCCTCCCCTTCGTGAAATCATCTACGCCTTCATTAGTCTCCTCAAAACTGTTGGCAGAATGCCGCCGTTCACGTAGTAGGTTACGTCAATGGGACTATCCAGACGTGCAACCGTTGAGAAGATAAAGGTCGAACCATCTTCACGCGTGGCTTTGACGGTCACTTTCTGACGTGGCTTCAAGCCTTGCTCGATACCCTCGATGTCATAAGTTTCGTGTCCTGTAAGACCGAGCGACTCTTTGCTCTCGCCTTGCTGAAACTGCAAAGGCAGGATGCCCATACCAACAAGGTTGCTACGGTGAATGCGCTCGAAGCTTTCAGCAATAGCGGCACGTATGCCTAACAGCAACGGACCCTTCGCCGCCCAGTCACGCGAACTACCGGAACCGTATTCTTTGCCAGCAATTACAATCAGGGGCACACCGTCCTGCTGGTAGCGTACCGACGCATCATAAATGGTCGTTTGCTCGCCATCAGGGAGATGTACGGTATAGTAGCCTTCCTTGTCGGTCAGCTTGTTGTGTAAGCGAATGTTACCGAACGTGCCGCGTACCATAACCTCATGGTTGCCACGACGTGCCCCATAGGTATTGAAGTCGCGCTTCTGCACACCCTTCTCAAGCAGGTATTTTCCGGCAGGGCTGGTAGGCGAGAAGTTGCCAGCAGGCGAGATGTGATCAGTTGTGATCGAGTCGTCAACCATGACTAGCACTCTTGCGCTATGAATATCTTTCACAGGCTCGATAGTATCAGAAATGTCCTGAAAGAATGGCGGCTCTTGTACATACGTCGAATTAGTATCCCACTCGAACAATGCGCCCGTTGAGTTCGAGAGCGCTTGCCAATGCTCATCACCATCAAAGACATGCCCGTAGTTTTCCTTAAACATCTCTGCTGAAAGCGAATGGGCAACCACATCACGTACCTCTTCCTGTGAAGGCCAGAGGTCTTTCAAGTAGACGCTATCACCATTGATGTCAGTGCCAACTGGCTCCTTCGTCAGGTCGATATCGACGGTACCAGCGAGGGCATAAGCTACAACAAGCGGAGGTGATGCCAGGAAGCTTGCACGTACCTGTGGATGAATGCGACCCTCGAAGTTTCTATTACCGCTCAACACCGCAGCCACGACAAGATCATTGTCCTGTACCGCCTCGGCAACTGGTTCGGATAAAGGACCGCTATTACCGATGCAATTGTGGACTGCTACTGTGCCTGCTACAAAGGCATGAAGATCGTTCACCGCTAAATCGAATACTGCCCGCCTACCAATTGGACGACGTTCCACCACTTGAAGCGCAAATGTCGGAAGCGTGAGTGCTTCCTTTTCGATGCAATAACGCTTTGAAGTCTCTCTATCTGTGTGTGAGCGCAATGGCGCAAACCACTCACGAACGCCGATCTGCCTAAACAATTCGACAGGTGATGGAAAATCGCAGGAATCTCTATGCAGTGGCTGGAACTTGCGTGCCGTCGATTGTGGTAGCCGTGAAAAACGGTCGTAGCCTTCCAATAGTGCGTAGTGTGGAGAGACGACTGGTTCGCGCTCCATCAGTTCCACTGCTGCACTCTTACGAGCACGAGAGAATGATAGCTTGAAGTCTGCTTGGTGCAGTTCTTGCAGACGGTCAGACATCCAGAGGCGTTGCCGATGAATCTGGTCTACCAGACGCCAGTACACCACAGCCGCGCTAGCTCGCAGAGCCTTATCCATACAATAGCGGAACCCCACGTGCTGTACGAACGAGAGTCCATCTGGCAATTCTAGGCGAACCTCCACTCGTGCGATACCATCCTGTGCTAAGGGGTATGAGGAAGATGCACGGCGCGTGGGATACTCGTAGACGTTAGCTCCATAAGTCTTCACCCCACACCGTGCCAGCAGATGAAGCATGTCGTCCATGACCCGTTTGAGAGTTTCTACATGCTCTGGAATGGTGCTTTGGGAATAGGCAGGTGTCTCAAGAGTTGCATCATCCTCAGACTTACCCCAGCGATGCAGAATAGGTGCATGCCCATCTGCACCGAAGAGTCCGCCCAGAAACTCGCGGACGACAGCGACAGGGCAACTTTCATCCAACACAAACGCTGGAAGCGTCGGTGCCTGCTGAATACGCCGTCCAGTTCGTACACCTGATAACGTGCAGATAGCATTGGTAAACGGCTTCGGCAGCACAATAGTCCACTTCCTCTCGTCATAGCGTGTTGCTGTAGGACGACAACCCATAAGGAGTTCAATGTCGTTAAGAACTGCCTCGCGGTCCATGGCTTGCCCAACGTGCATCCGTCCCTGTCCTAAGAAGCTGATTGAGCCATCGCTAAGCAAATGACCGAGCAGACGAGCGAATGCCAGTGTGCGCTGACGTTCATGGGCTGTATCCATAGTGAAGGTCAGTTTGCCAACGTGCAGAGCGTAACCAACTTCATCATTATTAAGCTCGTCCAATGGAGCTTCAAGGCCAACTACGACCCGGTCTTGCTCTAGTACAAGTTGATCGGCATGTACCCAGCGTCCATCTGCGCAAAGAATCTCATGGTCAGGGGTACAGACCAATGTACGACCATCTTGCAGAGTAAGCGAGACGCACTCGCGCTCGCCCTGAACCATCATCTCTGCCTGTGTTGCTATGCCCAAATTGCCATTCGTAGTGGGAGCCAGTAGCGAGGCACCACCGACTAATGACATCTGTTCAATGCGCTGGGTGGTGCCATTAGAAAGCAATACTGGTGTTCCCTCAGCAATACACGTTGTACAGCCATAGCCGACAAGGTGGAAGCGTAGTGCCTCAAGGTAAGAGAGCAGTTCGGCGTTCTTGAGATAGTCAACGACTGCACGTGAGCCAGGGGCAAGACTAGTCTTGACGGTTGGCTTGACTGAAAGCCCGCGCTCGACAGCATGTTTTGCCACAAGGCCAGCAGCCACCATCACAGAGGGATTCGATGTGTTGGTACAGCTTGTAATCGCGGCGATGGCAACAGATCCGTCCGTCATATGTGACTGTGAGTCTCCCATCTGGACCAGTATATCTTTGCCGTTCCCATTGTGTCCATTTGTATTGTTCCCGTTGCCATTACTTTGTGCAGTAACAAGTTTTTTCTCGGCATCTTCTTTTTGCACTACAGGATCGGTTTGGCCTTGTATATCGCCCTCTCCTAAGTAGCGATTGACATCATCTTCAGATGTTATCTCGTCTTTCGCCTCTTTAAAACGATCCGAGTAGGCAGCACGGAAGGCTTGTCTCATGTTTTGCATTGGTACGCGGTCCTGAGGGCGTCGTGGCCCTGCAAGACTTGGCTCAATCGTGGCAAGGTCAAGTTCGAGCAGATCATCGAATTGTGGCTCCGTCGAATCGTCGGTACGGAACAGACCCTGTGCCTTTGTGTAGTGCTCGACAAGTTCGACAAGTTCTGCATCACGGCCCGTCTCACGCAGATAGCGTAGCGTCTCGGCATCGACAGGGAAGAGTGTCGCGGTGGCACCGAATTCTGGTGACATATTGGCAATCGTTGCACGATCCGCAAGTGGCAGACGACTCAGGCCAGGACCTGTGAACTCGACAAACTTGCCGACAACACCACGCTTACGCAGCATCTGTGTCACGGTCAACACAAGGTCTGTTGCGGTTGACCCTTCTGGTAAGGCTCCTGTTAAACGCACACCAATCACTTCTGGTGTGAGTAGATAAAGAGGTTGTCCGAGCAACACAGCCTCAGCTTCGATACCACCAACGCCCCAACCGAGAACGCCCAAACCGTTAATCATGGTTGTATGTGAGTCGGTACCGACGAGCGTGTCAGGATAGGCAACCATCTCCCCGTTTTCGTCCTTTGTCAAGATGACATGCGCGAGATATTCGAGATTGACTTGGTGCACGATACCTGTGCCAGGAGGGACAACACGAAAATTATTGAATGCTTGCTGTGCCCAGCGTAGCAATGCATAGCGTTCACTGTTACGTTCATATTCACGATCAACATTACGCTCGAACGCCAACGTTGAGCCAAACGAGTCAACCTGCACAGAGTGGTCGATTACGAGATCGGCCGGAACAAGTGGGTTGATTTTCTGTGGGTCTCCACCAATACGAGCCACAGCAGAACGCATAGCGGCAAGGTCCGCTACGGCTGGCACACCTGTGAAGTCTTGTAACAGGACACGGCCCGCCATAAATGGGTACTCTGCCTCGGAGGTCGAGGCATGCCCTGGTGTCCAACGTGCCAATGAAAGCACATCTTCTTCTGAAACCAGTTCATTCCCAACGTTGCGTAGCAGGTTTTCTAGCACAATCCTGATGGTGAAAGGCAAGCGGTCAAGGTTTTCAATACCTTTTTCAGCGAGTGCTGCTAGCTTGTAGTAGGTTATTTTGCCATAGACACCCTCAAGTGTCGAGCGTGCACCAAATACATCGTTGTACGTCATAATAGGTAGGTCCTTTAAAATGAAGTTGTAGAGAATAGGAAACTCAGAGGAACATGATTTCCTTCTGATCCAAAACACTTTGTTCTTTCCTCTATTATATAACAAACACAGAGGCATAATGTGTTGAGTGCGATAATGTAGACCTTGCACACCGTACGCTAACTCGCTATAGTTGCAAAGAAATCTTTGTACTAAAGAGGTTGTACCAGACGGTACGCTATTCGTAAGCGATGATAATAATGGTGTAATTTATCATATCTGGTATCAACCCTAAAATAGGTACTCTGCATATTGACAAAGTAACACTATTTTCGTTAGAGTAGAGGCACCAAAAGCCTGAACAATGTAAAGCAAAGAATGTGCAGGATAGGGAAGAGGAAAGGCATCATGGGGCAATGTTTAAATAAAGAAGAGTGTGGCATTCAGAACCGTGACAAGGCGCGGTTCTGTGCTCGTTGTGGTATTCCTTTACAAGGCGCATTTCTACTCGGTCGTTATGAGATACTCGCGCTCACAAGCAAAGATCGCAGTATTGTCACGCTCCAAGCAACTGATCGTCACAACAGCCAGCATGTAACCGTACGTGCCCTTGTGCCGCGCGAAACACACGCAGAAGAACGCGAAGGCTTTCTACAAGATGCAGAATTAGCCACCTCGTTCTCTGCCAATATTCATGACCCTAACAGTATTCGCGTCATTGACTATGGGCAGGACGGACCGGTTGCCTTTCTCGTCAAGTCAGAGCAGATGCCAATAGAAGACATAGCTACCTCTGCACGTCCACATATCGTTGCGCGTGTAGGGGGCAATGTGCTTCAACAACGTGTTCCAGCAAAAGTTACTCCCCTCCCTGAAATACACCCCGATATGTTAGAAGATGAAGACGCGCTCACGCAACTACGTATAGTTATTCCCCCTGTTCAAAAGGAGCATGACGCGCCAATAAAAATACAATACCCTCCACAACAGCGAAGCCATGATTGGTTAGAAGAGGGCAATCGTGCCTATGCTCTAGGACGGTATGAGGATGCACGTGCCGCTTATGAACAAGCAACTGCCACTGATACAACATCAGTTGACGCATGGAGTGGCAAAGCAATAGTACTTTTCCACCTGGGACATGCAGAAGCATCGCTCGCGGCCTATGACCATGCGCTATCGTTGCAGCCACAAAATCCTGAATTATGGACAGCGCGCGCGAGCGTCTTACATGAACTACGCCACTTTGACGAAGAAATGTATTGTTACGAGCAGGCACTTACATATGACGCGAATTATGTCTATGCATGGAGTGGACGAGGTATGGCACTCGCGGAACAAGGTCATTCGGAAGAAGCTCTCTTGGCCTTTGACCGCGCCCTTCTGCTCGATTCGCAGCAAAGCGTCGTCTGGCAAGCAATGAGCGACACTCTCTACACACTCCAACGCTATGACGATGCCCTGATCGCAGTTGACCATGCTTTAGAACTTAATCCGAATAGCGCGTCCTTATGGGACACAAAAGGCAACATCCTGCGTCGTATGAAGAAGCCAGAGCAGGCATTACCTATGCATGAACGTGCTACTCTACTCGATCCCGATAACGCAACGGTATGGTTTGACCGTGCAAATGACTTGCGTGATTTACGCCGCTTCGCCGAAGCACTATCAATATATGACCAAGCACTCAACCTTGATTCAACGCTAGCGGGCACGTGGTATAATCGTGGAAACGTTCTTGCCGCACTACGCATGTACGAAGATGCCCTAGAATCGTATGATCAAGCACTAAAATATGACGATGGTTTGATTTCTGCATGGTATAATAAAGGCAGCTTATTACACGAACTCAAACGCCACGAAGCCGCACTTTTCGCTTTTGACCGCGCACTCAGCGTTGATGTACACTATATAGCAGCATGGAATAATAAAGGTTTGTCCCTCTTCGCTCTTGGGAGAATGGATGAGGCACTGGCGGCGTTAGACCAAGCAACATCGTTTGCACCAGAAGAACCTGATGCTTGGTACAATAAGGCGGTTGTCCTTGAGAAGCTGGGAAGAAAACAAGAGGCACAAACGTGTCAGGAGTGGGCACATTCATTAGAACAACAAATGAGACCTATTGAAGCATAAACAATTTTCTGGACTATTTTCTCTATCGAAATTTCTATGTATTAAGAAGGGATTAGACCCTATGACTCGGAGGAGGGAATGCGACGCTGCGCCGATCTTGTAGACTGTGGATATGACAATCGGGACAGCGATCTGTTTTGTAGAGCATGTGCATTGCCGCTATTGGATACCTCTCTAGCAGGACGGTATCTTGTCGAAGCGTTGTTAAGTAAGGGCGGATACGCGGCAGTTTTTCGTGGAATAGACCAGAATCTTTCGCGCCACATTGCTATTAAGGTGCTGTTACCAAGTAAGACTACATCAAACGAACGAGACCATTTCTTACGAGAGGCTAGAATTGCTGCTGCATTGGATCATCCCAATATAGCACCTATTCTGGACTACGGCAAGGATGGTCTTGATGTGCATGGAAGAGATAGTGTTGTCTTTCTCGTGATGCCGCTTTACACTGCCGGTTCACTACGCACACGACTAGCACAAGTCAAGGGGCCGATGCCAGCCACAGAAACTGTACAAAACTTTCACCAACTGGCTCAAGCACTCCATTATGCGCATACACGGCAACGTCCTGTGATTCACCGTGATATCAAGCCTGAAAATATTTTGCTGCACCAGGAAGACCATCGACTCGTTATCACAGACTTCGGTATCGCTCGTTCATTAGAGCCTGGCGCACGTGTTGGTAAAACGGTAACGGTGCGTGGCACTATCGGCTATATGGCACCAGAGCAGACCGCAGGTGTTGTTGACCCGCGCAGCGATCAGTACGGCTGTGCAATTGTTCTTTACGAAATGCTCACCGGCTATCATCCTCTTGACCCAACTGGTGGCAATATTCCTGCGGTCTCAACACTGAATGCCGAACTGCCAACCGCTCTCGACGCAGTGTTACAACGAGCACTCGCATCACGACCAGAAGATCGCTATGCCGACATGCTAGAGTTTATGTACGCCTTCGACGTAGCATGTCGTCCTGCAGCTACTGCGAAGATACGTATACCAACGCAGAACACATCTCCCGAACCTCGTGCACCGCAGGTAGTACGCGGAGCAACCAGTTCTTCACTCCCTATAGCACCTAATGGAACAGGCAAAAGCCCTGCGGGTAATGGCAGTTATGTGTCGCGTTCTGTACCAAATACTGGCAACGTACGCGATAGGTGTCGTGAGGGCGATCAATATCTCAAACAGCAACACTATTCGCAAGCACTACAAGCCTACGAAGAGGCACTACGTATTGACCCACGCAACTTCTACGCCTGGAATGGCAAGGGAACGGCTCTTTATAATCAAGGAAATTATCGTAAGGCACTTGAGGCATATCAACGCGCAACTGAAATTGACTCGAATAATGCCGTCGTGTGGGTAAGTGCTGGCTTGGTTCTTAACCGCTTACAGCGCTATCAACAGGCATTAGTTCACTTTGAACGTGCATTACACATAGACAAAACCTATGTCGCAGCATGGAATGGCAAAGCCGACGCGCAACTTGACATGAACTTGCCATCCGAAGCACTTTCGTCCTATGAGCAAGCGTTGACTATCGACCCCAAAAGTTTTCAAGCATGGAATGGCTTAGGCAATGCTCGCTCCTGTCTACGTGATTTTAATGGTGCTGTTGATGCCTACACACGCGCCTTGCTTGTCAATCCACGCAGCGCAGTAGCATGGTGTAACAAGGCCGAGGCCCTTATCCGTCTTGGTCACAATCGTGCCGCCCTCGATGCGCTCAATGAGGCAACCGAAATGGACAAGAGTTATGCACGTGCGTGGACACTCAAGGCCGATGTCTACGAAGCTTTGGGCAATCCACAAGAGGCACAAAAGGCAAGGCGACGCGTGAGGCCGTGGGGCTTATTGAGCTAATACAAAAATGGTGCTGGCATTCATGCATTAATGCCAGCACCATTTTTGTATTAGCTTGCAATACCTCGTCTCATCGACAAAACTCCTAAGCCTAGCGCGGCTAACACACACAACCCCAGAACCAGCATATCACGCCCGAAGAGATCGGATGAACTATAGAACACGGCTTGCTCTAGCGCATGAATACCATAGGTCAGAGGAATATACGCCGCGATATTTTGTAGCACTAGCGGTTCAAACGCAATCACGCCGATGCCACCTGCCAGGAAAAACAGGTAGATGGCAATGTTGATTGAAATGGCGATGACTGGCTGTGACTTATGCAATGCCGCCCCTAACGCAACTCCTAAACCTGTACTGAACAGCGCAATCATCGCAAGAATGACGAGACTGGTCAGCCAATAAATGCCTACTGGTCGTGTCCAATCTAATGCCGCTCCCAACAGAAGTACTAATAAACCAAGCAGGAATGTGGTTACAAAGCCTGCCAGGACCTTGCCTACAATAATTGAAGCATATGATATTGGTGAAAGTAACATCTCCTTCACCGTGCGTGTTTCCCACTCACGAGCAGTTGCAATACTACTGGTGACGAGACCTGAGAGCATCAAGAGTAGGACAATGGTTGGTAACACCGCATACTGGAACAATTGCACATCACGCGCGCGCAGGTCCTGCTCATGCACAGTGACCTTAATAGGGCTTGTCCCCCCCTGCGCTTGATAAAATTGGGTAATCGCATCTGGTACAGAACGGCGAACATCGTTGGTAAAATCAAGATTCAAGTTGTTCACACGTACATCTACTGGTGATGGATCTCGTGCCTCAACACGTTGTGTGAAATTGCTTGGTATCGTAATAATTGCGATGACCTGAATATTTTTGTACAGAGTTGCGGCCTGTTGAGGCGTCGCATCCGTGACACGGAAGACATCCGCGTCATGGAAGATTTGCTGCATCTGCTGCCCTTTTGCACCAGTATCCAGTGTGACAAGTGCAACAGGACTACGCCCAACGGCAACCGCACCAAGTGCTTGAATGAGGAGAAAGGCAATAGGGGGAATAACCGTTGCCGCGATATTGCGTCGATTGCTGAGCCAGACCCGCAAATCTTTTCTTGTAATGGCCCAGACGGTACGTAAGAATGCCAACATGATAAAACCATACTCCTTTTATAAAGAACACCCTTACGACGTTAACTTGCCACCGTGCTACGTCTCAAGACAAGTGCTGACAGTAGAATGAGGCCAATAGCGAACCCTGCAAGAATGAGCGTGTTTACTGCCAGACCATACGTATTCAAGTCAAAGCCATGAAAAGCATGCTGCTGCAACACAATGGCATAATAGACGGGAGTTATTTGTGCCACTACCTGGAGAATAGGCACGTTAAACGAAATGGGTCCAAACGCTCCGCTGATGAAAAACAGAGGTATCGCTACGCCAAATGCGAGTCCCGTGAACGCCTGTCGTTGCTTCAACAACGTGCCTAGCAACGTTCCCAGCGCAATGAAGATTGCCAGCGTGAGCAGCGTGAAACCGATCATTTCGCCCCAGTGTAGAGGACGCACACCAATGATGAAGATGAGCACCACTAGCACAACAATAACGGACGCAAGACTCATGACAAGTGCACCGAGCATCTTGCCAGTCACAACAGCCCAGCGACTTGCAGGAGAGAGCAACAATTCTTTCATCGTTGCGTTTTCCCATTCGCGCGCCGCCGAGGTACCGGATTGCAGCAGACCACCTACGACGAGCGCAATCACCAGAATCGAGACCGTCAAGTACGGGATATAGCCTGTGTCCTGCGTATACTGATCCGTTTCTTGCGGTACAACTGTGACGACATTCGGAAACGCTTTGGCATAGAACGATGTAATTGAGAGCGGTACGGCTCGTCGAATGTCATTTGTGAAGTCCGTATTGAGATTGTTGATATCGACATTCACTGTAACGGGCTGATTGTTCCGAATCTGTGTATCGAAGTTGGCGGGAACTGTCACCACCGCGACAATGCGACCAGCTTGAATAAGGCTACGTGCTTCACTTGCATTGGCCTTTTGCAAAGTAAACGAGTGAGCACCTGCCATCGAGCGATAAAATTGTTGTGCATACGGGCCAGTATCGTTCATGACGACAGCCGTAGGTGCTTGTCCACCTGAAAGCACAAACAGACTAAACAAAATTAAAAAGTTGACGGGCAGAAACACACCAAGAATCACAAAAATGCGATCTGTGAGCGCAACTCGAATATCTTTCTTCATACAAGCCCAAATGACTCGTAGATTATAGCTAACGCGAGACATGCTGTTTTCCTCTTCTAATCGCGTAACGCGGTTCCTGTCAGACGCAAGAAAATTTCGTCAAGGTTGGGTTCGCGTATCGTAATATCGCGTATGTCACCCTCTTGCGACACAATATTGATAACTTGCGGTACCACGTTGCTCGTCCCTTGTGTCGTAATCGTGAGATGTGTGTTCTCTTGCGTAACCTCTTTGATATCCGCCAGAGCGCGTATCTTGTCTACTGAGGTAATTCTGTGTGCAGTTTCTAACTCGACCACACTTCCCCCATAGGTTTGCTTGAGATGCTCAGGAGTGTCAACCGCAATGAGTTTGCCGTGGTCGATAATCGCTAAACGATCACACAGAGCTTGCGCCTCTTCAAGATAGTTCGTGGTGATCAAAACAGTTTTCCCCTGACTACGCAGTTTCAGGATGTAATCCCATATGACACGTCTTGCTTGGACATCTACACCTAATGTAGGTTCATCAAGATACACTAGCTTGGGATCGTGAAGCAACGCACGTCCTAACGCGAGGCGTCGCTTCATACCGCCGGAGAAGGTGCCAACACGCGAGTTTTTGCGGTCCGCAAGCTGCACTAATTCAAGCATATCATTGATACGCTGCTTTTTCTCACGGCGCGGAATACCGAATAGGTCGGCGTGAAAATCCATGTTTGTCCAAGCCGACAGTTCTTCATATAACGCTGTCTCTTGTGGAACTGCCCCCAGGATTTGTCGTACCTCTCGTGCATTGTTGCGTACGTCATACCCAAGTACCTTAACTGTGCCACTTGTTGGGACCGTTAAACCACTAATCATATTGATGGTCGTTGTCTTGCCAGACCCATTTGGCCCCAATAAGCCGAATACCTCTCCCTGCTGGACTATTAACGTAAGGTGATCGACAGCATGGAAGTCGCCAAATGTCTTCGAGAGGTCTTGTATCTCAATCGCGGGAATAGCACTTGTAGAAGCACTTTGTGGCTCCGGTACTGTAAGTATATCTGAACGTTCGCTACTCATGTCTTGCGTCCTTTACTGAATATGTGTACAGCTTTAGTCAAAGTTCAAATGTCCAGGCAGGAGTCTAAAGCGGTCTCCTGTTCCTTCAGCAACATCGGTAAGATTGACAATAATGCGCTGTAGGTTTGCCAGAAATGTGTCTCGTTCGGCTTCTGAGAAACCTTGAAGCATACCTTGATTAAACGCTTCTACAGCAGGATTAAGAATGCGCAGTATACTCTTACCTTCAGCAGTAAGATAGACTTTGACCACGCGTCGATCTTCGCGGTCATGTTGGCGTTCAACCAGCTCATTTTGCTCAAGCCGCTTGATGATACCCGTTACCGTGGGTGCATCAATGCCGCGCATCTGGCTAATGGTCCCAACAGTTATACCATCACTTGCATGCAGTAAAGCTATGACGCCCCATTGTGGCGGCGTTACCACATACGATTTTCCTTGCTCAACACACGTCGCTCGCAACACATCAGCAAGCGCATATGCCACACAGCGTTGAGCGTAAAAGAGCCAGTAACCAAAATTATCCTCTAAATTGATGTTCACTTCACTTTGCCCACTAATATTTAGTATACTATTACTTTGCGTGCTAATCAATATATACATCAACAGAGAGTGAGATGTCAAGAGAAATTATTCTGAAAACGATCACTTTCATGGTCTATTCTCCTGATTATTCTGTTACATCATATAATTTGATCCCTACGAAGATACATTCCCTTCCATTCGCGGGAATAAGACGCCCTCATGTACAACCTTCGTCAAGACAACACTACCCCATGTCCCACTATCAACCCATGACCCTTCGCTCATGTTGCTTAGGCCGAGTTGTGCAAGAATACGATTACTCGATGTAGGAATATAAGGCGCAAGCAAAATCGCTATAATTCTTGTTGCCTCAGCAGCACTATATAGGACGGTATCAAGTTGCTCCTGTTGCTCCGCTTGACGTGCCAGTTTCCACGGCTCGCATTGCTCAATATATTGGTTAGTACGTCGCACGAGATTCCAAGTGGTGTTGAGCGCACTTCCTATATCCCACGCTTCCAGCGCAGTTGCTGCCGCTTGCCGTGTCTCACTTGCTACGCGCCGTAAATCTTCTTCCAAAACGCTGTTGTTTTTTGCAACCGGAATGGTGCCGATGCGATAGCGTTGTATCATGGAAACGACACGGTTCAGCAGATTACCAAGATCGTTGCCAAGTTCATCGTTGTAAGCATGCAGTAACGCACTACGCGAAAAGTCACCATCAGAGGCAAATGAGAGGTTGCGTAACAACGCATAGCGTACCGCGTCGGTCCCGAACTCATCGACAAGAGCCACAGGATCAATCGTATTGCCAGCAGTCTTTGAGATGCGTTGTCCTTCCAGCGTGATAAAACCATGTACCGCAACCTGCTTTGGAAGTGGCAAGTTGGCGGATAGTAGCATCGCAGGCCAGTACAAACAGTGAAAGCGCGTGATATCCTTGCCAATGACATGCGCATCGGCAGGCCAGTAGTGCTCGAATTTCTGCATGTCATCGGGAAATCCTACGGCGGTCAAGTAGTTGGTAAGTGCATCGAACCATACATAAATCACCTGTTCGGGATTTACTGGCACAGGAACGCCCCATGTACCAAGCTCAGAACGCACGATGCGCGATACCGAAAAGTCCCGTAACCCTTGCTTCAACAGGCCAATCACCTCGGCTCGTCTACTTATGGGTACAATAAACTCTGGATGGGCTTCGATATAGGTCAATAAGCGTTCTGTATAGTTCGAGAGTGCGAAAAAGTAGTTTTCCTCTTCGAGCCACTCAGGAATTATTGATGGATGATTTGGGCAATGTCCATCGACGAGTTCTTCACTGGTATAAAAGGTGTTATCGTTGGGGCAGTACCAGCCAGAATAGGTTGAGGAATAGATGTCGCCCTTGTCCCATGCACGCTGAAACATCTCCTGTGAAGCGCGAAAATGTCGCGCTTCGGTGGTACGCATCCAATAATCATAGGAGATATCAAGTTTCGACCATGCCAATCGAAACGCTTCATCCATCTGTTTCACCCACGATTGCGGGTCTGTATCGTGTGTTCGTGCGGCTCGTACCACGTGCTGGCTGTTCTCATCGAGACCAATGCTAAAGTAAGTGTCGTGTCCCTGCAAACGATGATAACGTGCAATCACGTCGGCGGCGACTTTCTCTAACGCGTGCCCAATATGTGGTGGTGCGTTGGGATAGTCGATAGCAGTTGTGATGTAGTATTTTTGCCGTTGGTGTGCTGTTTGTTGAGTTGTCATGCTTATACCTCTTGTACTTGAGTGATGAAACAAAAAAAAGAGAGGGACGCAGGTGTGTCACCTGCGTCCCTCATACATTTTGTAGATACTATTGCTTATAAAAGCATTGTTTGAGAAGAGAAAGCGGACAGCGACACGCTACTGCATGGCATATGACGCATCATAGGCATGTAGGCAAAAGAGATAAGCATAATGGTAATGGGAGAAACATGCTCTTGTTGCAAGTGTGTCGTTATCCTTTGAAAGTGTGTCTGTATTGCTACACTCAAGTATACTTAGAGATGTTGTGATTTGTCAAGAATTTCTCGTTGTACAGCAGAGAGTTGATAAACAATTTATGCGTGCATAAAAATTTTTTTAAAATCTCTGGCCCCACACATAAAAAACAAAAATAAGCATTTTTT
>CAXUIS010000086.1:0-5870 GCA_964250915.1 uncultured Ktedonobacteraceae bacterium
AGATAGTCGATTTCGTATAGTATCTGCTTAAACCAGAGTTCATAGACCTGATGAATCACGATAAAGAGCATCTCATCGTGCTCAGGCCCATGAGGTCCAGTGCTTTTAGGTGTTTGTAGATCGAGCAGTTCGTCAACTCGTAGATAGCTGGCGTAGGTGAGTGATTTCGACATGAGCAGTTCCTTTTTACTTTACGAGTGCTGACGCAGTTTATAGCGTTGGACTTTGCCCGTATCTGCACGTGGTAGCTTGTCGCAGAACTCAATGGCACGTGGGTACTTATAAGGAGCGATATGCTGTTTGACAAAATCTTGCAGGGTCTTCGCCGTCTCGTCATTTCCCTCATAGCCAGCGTTGAGGACAACAAACGCTTTGATGATCGTGCCACGTACTGAGTCAGGGGCACCCACAACGGCGCATTCCGCAACGGCAGGATGTTCTAACAACGAACTCTCGACCTCTGGTCCCGCAACATTGTAGCCTGCTGTAACAATAATATCGTCTGTACGAGCTTGAAACCAGAAGTAGCCATCTTCATCCAGTAAATAGGCATCGCCTGTCATATTCCAGCCATTTTGTACATAGCTTTGTTGACGTTCATCAGCAAGATAACGGCATCCTGTTGGTCCCTTCACGCCGAGGCGTCCCACTGATCCAGCAGGTAACATGTTACCTGCATTATCAAAGATAGCCGCTTGATAGCCCAACACTGGTTTACCCGTTGCTCCTGGGCGTATGTCAGCACCTGCTGCTGCGATAAAGATGTGCAACATTTCAGTAGAGCCAATACCGTCGATGATGTCGATGCCCGTTGCATTTCGCCATAGTGTACGTGTCGAAATTGGTAATGCCTCGCCCGCCGACACGCATTTTTGTAGTGATGAAAGATCAAACTTACTCGCAAATCTTGCCATTTGTCGGTAGAAAAGAGGTGAAGACCAGACAACCGTTGCAGAATAATCTTGAATAGCCTGCAATAGGCTTTCAGGAGTCAACTTTTCTAGTAACACAGTCGCGGCACCAACACGCAGCGAGAAGAGCAGAAGCGCACCAAGTCCAAAGGTAAAGGCCAATGGTGGCGTACCAATGCAGGTATCGTTTGCTGTGAGATGCACTACTGATTTAGGGAAGCAATCGCTAGCTGCCAGGAGGTCGCGGTGAAAATGCATCGTTGCCTTTGGTTTTCCTGTTGAGCCAGAGGTAAAGGCGATAAGAGCCGTATCATCGGCGGCAGTTTCTACTGCTTTGAACGGTTCGTGCCAAGAAGACATACGCGCTTCAAGTCCATCGCTGGAGGTGTCGTTAAAATAAAGAATATGTTGTAGGCCAGGGCAACGTTGTTGCGCTAATTGCAATTCAGTCTCTAACTGTCTGTCACAGATAGCGGTGCTGATATGTGCTAGTGTGATGGCATCGACCAGTTCCTTCTCGCGTAACAGGGGCATAGTTGCCACTGCGATCAGTCCGGCTTTAACAATGGCAAGCCAACAAATAGCCATCATTGCGCTATTGGCACCGCGAAGGAGCACGCGGTTTCCTGGCACGAGTCTCATATCAGTTGTCAGAACGTGTGCTACCGAATCAATCTGCTCCTGTAATTGCTGATAGGTGAGCATCCCACTAGCACCATAGATAGCGGGACGCTCACCACGCCCTTGACGAACCCAGGAGTCTACTAGCTCAGATACAGCGTTAAGTTGAGTGGGATATTGTAATTCTGGTAGCGTGAAAATCAGGTTAGGCCACTGCTCGCGGGGAGGTAAATTGTCGCGTGCAAAGGTGTCACGATGAGCCGAAGGTGTGGTCATGTTAGTTCCCTCCTTAATTCCCATGAAAGACCGGTCGCTGTTTGGCAACAAACGCTTCATAGGCGCGGTGAAAATCTTGTGTTTGCATACAAATGGCTTGTGCCTCGGCCTCGGTTTCGATGGCCTCGTCCAAGCCCATCGCCCATTCCTGGTGCAACAATTTCTTTGTCATCGCGTGTGCAAATGTTGGGCCACTCGCAATCTGTGCCGCCATATCTTGTGCCTTGAGAAGTACATCATCTGATGAGTAGAGCGCGTTAAAGAAGCCCCAACTCAACCCTTCTTCGGCGATCATTGTACGTCCCGTGTAGAGTAGTTCTGCGGCGCGCCCTTGTCCTATCACACGTGGAAGCAGTGTACACGCACCCATATCGCTACCAGACAAGCCGACACGTGTAAAGAGAAAGGCGGTTTTGCAGTCTGGTGTGCCATAGCGCAAGTCCGACGCCAGAGCTAACATTGCACCCGCGCCTGTACACACACCATCAATAGCGGCAAGAATAGGCTGTGGACAGGCACGCATTGCTTTGACGACATCACCTGTCATGCGTGTGAAGTTCAACAATTCAGGCATGGTCATGCGTGTGAGTGGACCGATGATCTCATGCACATCACCACCCGAACAGAAGTTACCCCCTGCCCCAGTGATAACAACAGTTTTGAGAGTTTCATCGTAAGCTAACGCACGGAAGGTATCGCGTAGTTCAGCGTATGACTCGAATGTAAGCGGGTTTTTCTTTTGAGGACGATTGAGTGTGATTGTGGCAATGTTGCCTGTCACCTGCCATAAGAAATGTTGTGCCATAGCATACTCTCCATTTTACATAGATGTTGACAAACTCGGTAGGGGCAGCAATTCATTGCGCCCGCGCGCGAGCGTAGCGAGCCTGTGATACATATGGAACGGACATTGCTTCGCTCGTCCGTGGGCGCAATGAATTGCTGCCCCTACCGATTCGTGTGTATTTATACACTTTCTACATGATGTTTGATTTTGCCTAGTAAGGCATATATGTGTTGTTGTTCTTGTGTCGTCAATTCGCCTAACCATTCGTCAATCCAGGTCGCATGGACACTTGCCATCTGGTCAAAGGCGATACGTCCTTTGTCTGTGAGTCGCACTTTTTTCGCACGGCGGTCGTTGAGTTGCGGGACACGCTCGACAAGTTCATCGCGTTCGAGATTGTCAGTGATGCCAGTAATATTGCCTCCTGAAACCATCATGCGTTGCGATAACTCGCTCATAAGCAACCCATCAGAGTAACGCGCAAGCTGTGCCATCAAGTCAAAACGTGGTAACGTTGTATCGAACTCGCTCCGCAGACGGCTACTTATTTGATTTTCGATGAGTGTTGTACATGTTAGTAGCCGTAACCACAAGCGCAGCACCCCAGGTTCTGCTTCGTGATCTGTAGTCTGTGTTTCCGAAGAAGCAGTGTGTATTGTCATATGTTAGCGTTACTTTCTTCTTTTAAGTTCTGTCGCTTCAACTAGGGCACCCGCAAGGGGATGCCCCTCCCATATCACGTGGCTCCATAAGCGCGTTCGCATATGGGAGGGGCATCCCCTTGCGGGTGCCCTTGCTCTGTCAAATAACGATTGCCTACAGACGTTCGGTTTTTGCGAGATTGCGTTCGAGCTGTGCCTTGCCATTGAGATATTGCGGAGGCCACGGCATGTCGGTATAACCAAGTTGTGCTGCTGCATGTAGCGTCCAATAGGGGTCGGCAAGGTGCGGACGTGCAAGCGCGCACAGGTCTGCCCGACCTGCGGCGATAATGCTGTTCACATGGTCTGGCTCAAAAATGGCACCGACCGCCATTGTAGCGATACCTACCTCGTTGCGGATACGGTCAGAGAAGGGTGTTTGATACATACGCCCATAGGTAGGCTTTGCTAAACGTGTTGTCTGTCCCGATGAGACATCAATCAGGTCGGCTCCCACTTCCTTAAAGAGATGTGCAATTCTCACGGCATCGTCGGATGTATTGCCACCTTCGGCCCAATCGTGTGCCGAAATGCGTACCGACATTGGCTTATATGCAGGCCACACATCTCTAAGAGCAGAAAAAATTTCTAATGGATAACGACAGCGATTTTCTAATGAGCCGCCGTATTCGTCATCACGGATATTTGTCAGTGGCGAGATAAAGCTAGAGAGCAGATAGCCATGTGCGCAATGAAGTTCTAGCCAGTCAAAGTCGCATTCCTCTGCCCAGAGCGCGGCACGCACAAAGTTTGCGAGCACGCTGTCCATATCCGCTCTTGTCATGGCATGTGGCGTCTGATTGTGCGGTCCATATGGTATGGCAGAGGCAGCGAGCAAAGGCCAGTTGCCCTCTAACAGAGGTTCATCGCTGTCCTCCCAGCCAAGTTGTGTTGAGCCTTTTGGTCCGGCATGACCAAGTTGCATGCCAATTTTTGCGGGTGTGCGTGTATGCACATAGGAGACAATGCGTTGCCATGCGTCGCGGTGTGCGAGTTGATACATGCCTGCACAGCCAGGAGTGATACGAGCATCGGGAGATACGCAGGTCATTTCAGTGAAAATTAATCCTGCTCCACCATGTGCGCGACTTCCCAGATGCACAAGATAAAATTCGTCAGGCGTACCATCCTGGCATGAGTACATCGCCATTGGTGAGACGACAACGCGGTTAGGTAGCGTCAGTTCACGAAGTCGAAATGGTGTAAACATTGGTGGAACAGCCTTTGCTGGCAGCCCACTTTTTTGTGCCATCCATGTCTCAACGCCAGTAACGTACTCTATATCGCGTAGACGTAGGTTTTCATGTGAGACGCGCTGACTTCGTGTGAGTAGGCTATAAGCGAATTGTTCCGCTTCAAGCGCGGTATAGCGTTTGACATTTTCAAACCAGTCGGTGCTATTGCGTGCGCTATTTTGCAGCTTGATAACCTCTATCTTACGTTCCGCCTCGTAGGTTTGAAGTGCCGTAGGAATATCTTTGTGTTGCTGCAATGCTTGTGACAGTGCGATGGCGTCTTCTAGTGCAAGCTTGGTTCCTGAGCCAATAGAGAAATGCGCGGTGTGTGCGGCATCTCCAAGTAAGACAATATTGCGATAGGACCAGTGTGCGTTAGTGACGTGCTGAAAGTTGATCCATGGATTCGCCATGTGGCGTGTATTGCTTAGGAGGGCATGTCCATCCAGGTAACGTGCGAAGATGCGTTCACAAAAAGCAATAGTTTCGTCGGTGGTCATAGCATCAAGGCCAGCACGAGACCAATTTTCTTCGGGCGTTTCTACGATAAAGGTGCTTGTGTCGCTGTCAAACGTATAGGCGTGGGCCTGGAACCAACCCCATTCGGTTTCCTCAAAGGCAAATGTGAAGGCGTCGAAGTGCTGATGCGTTCCTAACCAGACATACCTGCATATCCGTTTCTCAATGCGTGGTTGAAAGTGTTCAGCGTACATATGCCGTATTGCACTGTTTACGCCATCGCTGGCAACGATAAGGTCTGCATTTGTATAGAAAGTAGCGTCCTTTATCTCGGTTTGGAATACTAATTCGACGCCTAATTCAGCACAATGCTCTTGTAGTATATTCAGCAGACGCTTACGTGCGATACCACTAAAGCCGTGTCCACCAGAGCGTATCGTGTGTCCTTTGAAGTGGACATCTATCTCGTCCCAATGGTTAAAACTGTTCGTGATGGCGGTATACGTTGGAGCGTCGGCACGTGCAAGGTTGCTAAGCGTTTGATCGGAGAAGACGACGCCCCAGCCAAACGTATCGTGAGGGAGATTACGCTCTACAACAGTGATGGCTGTCTCTGGTTGTACCTGCTTCATGAGCAACGCAAAATATAACCCTGCCGGACCTCCGCCGATACACACGATGTGCATAGCAATCGCTCCTTGAAATATGGCAAACGCTAATTGTAGGGACCGATGGGTGTGCTAAAGCAGACCCGTACAGGAGAGACCGATAGGTGTGCTAAAGCAGACCCGTACAGGAGCGACCGAGGGGTGTGCTAAAGCAGACCCGTACAGGAGCGACCGAGGGGTGTGCTAAAGCAGACCCGTACAGGAGCGACCGA
>CAXUIS010000086.1:5970-9948 GCA_964250915.1 uncultured Ktedonobacteraceae bacterium
CCGTACAGGAGCGACCGAGGGGTGTGCTAAAGCAGACCCGTACAGGAGCGACCGATGGGTGTGAGAGTGGAACTAAGACCCTGTACGGGTCTGCTTTAGCACACCCCAGTTCCTTTGCATCATCAGTCCCTACAATCTATTACTAATAATAGTTTAGATTGAAATATTTTAAATGTCAAGCAGTTTGCCGATGAACTTGACAACACAATCGTAGATATCATACCGTTCCATATAACCTTGAATGACTTTTCGTATTTTCCCTGTGTACACTTGTATTTGATTTGCATTCCGAGAGGAGCGAACCATGCCTGACAACAAGCACACGAAATATTTATTGAGCGAGGACGAAATGCCTCGTGCGTGGTACAACATTGTGTCTGACATGCCTAATCCACCTACACCTACATTGCATCCTGGTACAAAACAGCCTGTCACGCCCGATGATCTGGCTCCACTTTTTCCTACGGCCCTGATTCAGCAGGAAGTGAGTACTGAACGATACATCGAGATTCCAGACCCCGTGCGTCAGGTCTATGCTCAGTGGCGTCCTAGTCCACTCTATCGGGCGCGACGTTTGGAAAAAGCTCTCGACACGCCAGCCCGTATTTACTATAAATATGAAGGCGTGAGTCCTGTCGGCAGCCATAAGCCAAATACCTCTGTGCCGCAAGCTTTTTATAACAGAGAAGAGGGCGTGAAAAAGCTTTCGACTGAGACTGGTGCTGGTCAGTGGGGATCGGCATTAGCGATGGCTGGTGCATTCTTTGGTGTGGAAGTCGAAATCTTTATGGTTAAGATAAGTTATGAACAAAAGCCTTATCGTAGGTCAATGATGCAAACCTACGGCGGAGTTGTTCATGCTAGCCCAAGCAACCTGACTGATGCGGGGCGCAGTATTCTTGCCAAAAACGCAGATAATATGGGTAGTCTCGGTATTGCTATCAGCGAAGCGGTAGAGGTAGCGGCAAAGAGCGGGGGTACTACTAAGTATGCACTTGGTAGCGTCCTCAATCACGTTATGTTGCATCAAACAGTGATTGGTGAAGAAGCCCTGTTACAAATGGCTCAGGCGGGTGATTATCCTGATGTCGTAGTTGGGTGCATTGGCGGCGGTAGCAACTTCTCAGGTATCGCATTCCCCTTTATTGGCGAATCTTTACGTAAGGGCTTAAAAACACGCTTCTTAGCGGCAGAACCAATGGCTTGTCCTAGTTTGACACGAGGCGTGTATGCGTATGATTTTGGCGATACTATTGGCATGACACCACTCATGAAAATGTACACGCTGGGTCATGATTTCATGCCACCAAGCATTCATTCGGGTGGTTTACGCTATCATGGGATGTCACCCCTCATCTCGCAACTGCATTCCGAGGGAATTATCGAGGCACAAGCCTATTATCAAAATCCTGTTTTTGAAGCTGCGGCGATGTTTGCGCGAAGCGAGGGCATTGTGCCAGCACCGGAAGCTGGTCACGCTATCCGTGCAACTATTAACGAGGCGTTGAAGGCGAAAGAAGAGGGACGTGAGCGTGTAATTCTCTTTAATCTCTGCGGACATGGTTTCCTGGATATGAGTGCCTACGACAGCTACTTCGCTGGCAACTTGCTGGATTATGAGTATCCTGCCGAAGCGGTGACAGCAGCACAGGAGCGATTACCGCAGGTCGTGTAGTTCAAAAGAAGGATATACAACGCTGTGGCAAGGTACATCTTGCCACAGCGTTGTATATCCTTCTTTTGGAGCATAATAAATGTGTTGCTTATGGTATACTTGTTCTGAAGTAGAGTCTGCACACTCTATCTTAGAGGCATTCTTCCCCAATTCTGAAAAATGTCACTTCATAACCTTAGCCACTTCCTTTTACAAGCTAAAGCGTTATTAGACGGGCATTCCTTTATTACTATTAAGGAAACTTAGGAGACTTTTTTCTATAAGATAATCCCATCCATGACTGCCCTCTGCATCGAAACGAAATGATCCACCAACACGCGCTTCGAGCTTGCTGACGGTCACGCTCATTCCCAGTGGTCTGAACCACTGCTCTAACGCTTTTGGCTCGATCCAAGCTTGGAACACTCGATGCCGCGTGGCAGGAAATGTACGTCGCAGGATGAGGGTGGCGCTGTTAGGGGGTAGTGGAGGAATCATCAACGTCTTGCTCCTCTTCAAATGTAGACAACAGGTAGGTTTCCAGCGAGTCGAATTGTGCCTTCCAGAAATGCCGATAGTGTTCGAGCCACGTAGCTGCCTCTTTCATGGGAAGAGCAGAGAGGCGAAACCAATGCGTTCGTCCTTCCTTCCTATGCAGGACCAGATCAGCATGTTCCAGCACACGTAAATGTTTGGAGATCGCTGGCACAGAGATCGAGAAAGGTCGCGCCAGTTCCGTTCCAGAAGCCTCACCGTGTGCCAGGCGTTCTAAAATGGCTCTCCGTGTGGGATCAGCGAGTGCCAAAAAGATGGTTGTGAGTTGTTCTGATGAATCGTTAACCATACCGTTAATTGTACGAAAAAATTTGACTCGTTGTCAAAGGTCTATTTTTCAATTGCCCTTTTCTGTTTGAAGTAAGATGTGTTACTTATGGTATACTTGCTCCATCATAATTGCGTTGTTACACGACGGAGTGTTCATCGTATGACTCATAGCACTAACGAGAGTCACACACAGCTTATTGCAAGCCAGCAAGCTGAAGAATTGGCACAACTGAACCGGATAGCTGTAGCTCTTACATCCGAGTTCGATCTGCAACGCCTGTTGCAAATGATTACCGATGCTGCCCGAAAGGTCACTTCCGCGCAGTACGCAGCATTTTTTCTCATCCCAGAAATAGTTGGGAACAATGAGAGTGTAGTAGCGAACAAAGTGAGCTTTAATCTTGCCGCTATCTCAGGGGCAAACGAGCAGATAGCGGCCCACTTTCGGCGTATGGGGCCTGTTGAGGGAATTGGCCTGCTGCAACCCATTTTCTGGGAAGGGTCGTCAATTATCGTTGATGATGTGCTGGCAGACACGCGCTATGTTGGCGTTCCCGGTGGACATATTCCCGTGCGGAGCTTTTTAGGCGTACAGTTGCGTACTCGCGCAGGCACAACACTGGGTGCTTTTCTTATAGGCGATACGCGTCCTGGTCGTTTCAGTACACGTCATTTTGAACTTATCGAGTCTTTGAGTGCACAAGCAGCAGTAACTATTCATAATGTCCAACTTGTCGCCCGTGAGCGGCGCGCCTTGGAAGAACATGCGACACAACTTGAACGTGAGGTGCATGATCGCACCGCAGAACTTGAGCGACGCAACGAAGAACTGAGCAGGTATGCTACTAATCTGCAACAACTGTACCATGAGTTGACCGAGGCCCAAAAACGGCAAATGCTTGCGGACGAACGTAGCCGTATCGCACAGGAATTGCACGACCGTGTACAGCAAACACTATTCACAATCGGGCTGAAAGCCGATTGGATCAAAGAACATAGCACCATCGATTCTCCATTGGTTGCTCCACTACAAACCATCAAACAACTTGCTTCGCTGGGAACCGCGCAGGTCCGCGATGCAATCTTTGCGCTGTCTTCTGCCGAACTGCAAGAAGATGGACTGGTAAAAATGCTTTATGCATTAATCCGTGACCTACGTGAAACATCGACAATCGAAGCTGATCTTGTGGTTGCTGAATGGGCAAAATCTCTAACTCCTCATGTTGAAAACGTGCTATTGACCATTGCGCAAGAAGCACTTTCAAATGCGCGTCGTCACGCACATGCAACGATTGTAATTGTGACTATTCGTGTGACGCAGGAACACACTGTGCTGGTTGTGCAGGATAACGGTGTCGGACTTTCTGAACAAGTATTGCAAAGCTACCAGAACAATTCTCTGCATCTCGGTTTAAAAGGAATGCATTCTCGTGCAGAGGAACTGAGAGGACAATGTATTCTGCTGAACGGTGAAGAAGGTGGACTTATTGTAAAGGTGG
>CAXUIS010000086.1:10048-17689 GCA_964250915.1 uncultured Ktedonobacteraceae bacterium
GCGCACGTTTTCCTAAAATTGGGGTGATTATGCTCACAACGTTTACTGATGAGCGTGTGATTGCACAGTGTATTCAAGCGGGTGTGCGTGGATTCATCATCAAAGACGTTGAACGCTTTGACCTTAAACGTTCCATTCGTGCCGTTGCACATGGAGAAGCTGCTATTTGACTCCAAAGCAGCCGTTACAGTACTCGCTCAACTACGCCGTACACAGCTTACAAGCACAGAACTAACACCAGAAACACTCAGTGCGCAACAAATTGTCATCCTACGACTCGTCGCGCAAGGATTATCCAGTCGTGAAATAGGCATGCAACTCTATTTGAGCGAGAATACAGTCAAAGGCTATGTACAAGAAATTTTGCATCGTCTCGGTGTGAAAAATCGTACCGAAGCGGTCATGGTTGCAGTCAAGCAAGGATGGCTGTGAGCTAGGACAATCGCATCTAATCAACCTCAATTAAAGCTTTCAAGAGATAGTCCGTACTCTAGCCTACCTTGCGACGTTTGGCTCTGAAGCTACTTCGAGTGTAGAAGTGCATTGCATAACCATTGTATGCAAAATTCTTTGAATGAATCGGTTTCCTCTTCCTCAAGAACAGCGTAAATTGTAACGAACCAGCGCAGAAAGCCTATCAACATTTCAATGACGAACGATGAGTTATAGGGGTAAAGGTTGCCCTCCTCTATCTGCGTATTGATGGCTTGAATACCATGTTGAACGCGCGGTCCTTGCCGTGTCCTGACATTGCGAAGACGTACACCACTGAGTCCACTATCCAGATGGAAAATGCGTATCGAGTCCCGATGACTCGCGGCAAAGTCGGCAACGATTCCCATAAGTTGCTCGATGTCTACCCTTCCCGTGAGATGCTCTATCACAGGTAGCAATTGATCCAGTAGCTCTATCTGACTTTTCTGTGCTATAGCGCCAACCATTGCCTCTTTTGAGTCAAAGTAGAGATAGAGTGTGCTGATGACGACGCCAGCTCGCTTTGCGATATCGGCGAGCCGTGCCTCGCTATAACCTTGCTCAAGAAACACTTCAGTAGCCGCTTGCAAAATCTCCTCACGCCGATGTGGATCAGCCGCGCGTGCCATAGCCTAAACTCCCTTCATTTCTATATGCTGCTTTTCGTTCGATAACTGCATAGCAACATGCGTGTCACGCTTTCGCACTAGCTGTGTCAACCAGAAGACAAACAGACCGTATACAGGTAACAGACCAATATTCCAGGCCAACCAAGCGGGTATAGCCTGCGGTGCAACTGCAACAATAGGTATGTCTGCCTGTCCCGGTCCGGCAGTGCCATTGACGACGATGTGCATTGTCCAGTCTCCACGCGTTACAAACGTAATACTACCAGGCGTGCCATAGGGCGTACTTTGCTGAGGAGAAAGATCACCTTGTGTCAACGAACCTGATACACCAGGTCCGGGGGTAGCTGTAACTATGTAACGGAGTGGTCCAGATGTGCGCGATGCAGGGGCGATGGCAAAAGGTATCGCATCACCCGCATTAATTGGATTGTTATAGAAGGCGACTTTGATGGAATATGCTCCTGCCGTTGTATCAACAAATCGAACTGGTGCGCCGTGAATAGTCGAGGCTAGCACGATGCGATAAAATGCCACACCAGTAATGATGAGTGAACCAATGGCGAACAGAAGCAAGAGAGCCTGTACCGCTTTACGCATCCCACTATCTCCTTGACTCTTGTATTGTCTCACTAATCGCTATACCAAGCCCACTTCCTAGCAAGCCTCCAAGGAGGGCAAGTACAAGAGACAGCAGCAAGGAAACAACGGCATGTCCACCTGAAGCTTGTCCACGTGTAAGTGCGGTTCCAAGTGTGATGAGGGTCAATACCGCAATAATTGCTGTACTTATCGTTGCTGCAAACACAATTCCCCAGGTGAGAGTGGACAATGACCAGCGAGCGCGTCTACCAAGCAAACGGATGCCATCTATACTTAGTCCAGTGAGTAGAAGCAAAGGGCTTTGCCCTAAAGCAGGTATAATGTGTGAACCAATGCGTGCGGCGCGTGACAGGTATGTTTGATGCTCTATCTGTACCAGCCATGTCATCATTGGTGGTATGAATGCACTAATGAGCAGATAGACCGCCAGGAAGGTAACGATGGTGAGCGTGGCAGTGCCAGGCCAGCGCACGATACGCACCGCAAGTACGCATATAAATGTAATACATATCGACAAGAGCAACGGAAAGATGTTGACTGTGCCAAAGCCGAGATTGAGGCTATGGCCTTGTAATGCAGGAGTAAGAAATGTACAAAACTTTGAGAGCAATGTACCCAGCGTGACAATCACTCCTGCGTAACTCAGGCGCATCAGCCACCTCTGACTCTGACTTTGTGCAAGATGTGCAGCCGAGAGCAGAATATAGGTGATGCCGATAGTAGACAGGACGCCGCCCATATAAATCATCGTGTGAAATGGTGCCCACAGCGAAACGTCAATGCCATACAACGAGTGCCAGTAGGTATCGAGCGGAAAGGCGACGGCAGAACAAATCGCTCCAAAGCCGATGAAGTAAGAACCTAAAGAACTATGAAACATCCCTAGAAAATCTGTGCTGTTTTGTGCTAGCTCGTGGTGTTGTCCTACCCATCGCGTCTCGATGAGAATGTTGACAAGTGCCACGATACCTACCAGCCCGATGCCAATCAGAATCATGTCATGTGGTGGCGTAAATGTGCGATCACGTCCAACTGTTGCATGCCATTGAATATCCCAATCACCTCCAAGCAAGCCAAAGAGCGATACAGCAAGCGATGTATAGCCCGTAATCAGTCGAAGCGTCACAAGGTGTGTAAGATTTTTCTCTCGCCGTGCTAGTAAGGGCCTTGAGAGTGTACCGATAATATTCGCCATAGAATGCTCCTCTCTTTTAATGAAAAATATTTTTTCATTAAAAGAAGTATATAGAAAAAAAGTGTACATGTCAAGGCATTACCATAACAGGATTTGCCCTGTTATGGTAATGCCTCTGTTAAATTATTCATACCTTCGTTCATGGAGTTTAACGCCTGACTAGTTCTTGCTAGATGCCCATTGTAGGGGCGCAATTCAGATGCCTATTTGTTGCGTCTTGGTTCACAGGATGTAGGCATTGTACGAAACGATGTGCGCGTTTTCCCCATGACCTGTGCCAGTGGAGGCGTGTTGGATATCTATATTGAACCCCATTTGCCTCGTCCACAACTCGTACTCGTGGGTGACTCACCTGTTGTTGTAGCCTTAAGCCAACTTGCATCAGTTCTCGACTTTGCTGTAACACAGCTCAACCATCCCGACCTGACACAGACCGAGATAAACGAACGCACAGCAATTGTCGTCGCAACACATGGACAATATGATGAGGATGCACTTGAGCATGCGCTTCGTAGTTCCGCTACATATGTAGGTATGGTGGCAAGCCATCGCCGTGCGGATGAATGCCGGAGTTATCTCCGAACGTCCGGTATAACAGAAAAACAACTTGCCCACCTTAAAGCTCCTGCTGGCCTGAATATAGGAGCGGTCACACCAGAAGAGATTGCATCCAGCATTCTGGCTGAACTTGTACAGGTACGTAGGCGGAGTCATACAGCAAGCGAGAAACACCAGCCCGTTCTTGAAGAAGCACATGTACACACACCCGAACCCGATATCTCAATCGTTGAAACTGCTATAGACCCGGTGTGTGGTATGACTGTGGAGATAGCGGATGCGCGACATCATATCACCTATGATGGGCGCGAGTTCTATTTCTGCTGCCCATCCTGTAAACGCCACTTTGAACGCAACCCGCAGGAATATCTTGTGGAGAACAAAGGATAGATAGGTAGCCGAAAACGCATGTTAGAAATTTGATATAGTAATGAAATGGATTGCACCATAAAGGGTGTGCTAAAGCAGACCCGTACAGGAGCCACCAATGATTGCATAGTGGAATGAAAACCCTGTACGGGTCTGCTTTAGCACACCCTTTATGGCGCGATTGCGATCACTCTTAAAGGGCTACCAGAACCGTTGACGATCTTGAGTGGAGCAGCGATGATGATAGCACCCGTTGGTGGTAACAGTTCCAAATTTATCAGGCTGGTAATACCAAACTTGCCTGCTCCATGCATAAAGGTGTGATTAGGAAACGGTGGATTGAAGCCACCTGCTGCTCCTGCATCCGTGCCCACCGTCTCGACACCGACACCTAAGATGTCACGTTGAGTTGCTAGAAACTGCGAACTGGTTTGGTGAAATCCGGGCGTATGTGCACCATCTGCATGAACATTCAAAAACTCTTCTCGGCTTGTGTACTTACTCCAACCTGTTCGCAACAGCACCCAAGCACTGGAGGGGATACGTCCATGTTGAGCTTCCCACTGCTCAATATGCTCTGGCAGCAGTAAGAAATCAGGGGACTGCTCTACCTCGTGCGTTACGTCGATCACACATGCAGGCCCAATGAACTTGCTTGATAAAATCGTATCGGTTGCATTATTAGGTAGGTCTTTGCCTGTAACCCAATGAATGGGAGCGTCGAAATGTGTGCCTGTATGCTCGCCCATAGAGATGACATTCCAGTACCAGCCGGGGCCATGTTCGTCATAGCGCGAAATTTGCGTGAGCGTGACGCCAGGTGATGGTGCAAACATTGGTGGCAAGTCAATCACGGGCGTTTCTGGTCCCAGCAGTGTGGTCAAGTCAATGATTTTGAGTTGACCCGAAGCGAGTTCCTCAAGTAGTTGTGCTAAGACGTTACTGGACATATTGTTGTGGTTCCTTCCTTTATACTTCTGTTTGACGCTTCATAGCTTCCAAGCTGCGCTTGAACTGGAAACGATTCTCCAAAAGTGGTAAGTCCATATGAAACGACTTTGGACCGATGGCCTCGACCTTTGATACAATTGTTGTCAGTGTGTTCTTTGCAAGTGCCTCTCCAACGCACATTTTTAGTTGCTCCACCGTGTCAGCCTCTACAACAGTAGGAATACCTGACGCCTTAGCAATACCTGCAAGGTCTGTTCCAGTTGCGGTTGCGGTGGGAAAGCCGCCTACGGAAAGCAAGCTTTCGTTATCAAACACGATATGCAACAAGTTCTCAGGTTTGTAGCGTGCCATCGTACTCAGTGTGCCGAGGTTCATGAGCAGTGAGCCATCACCATCAATCACAATCACTTTGTGTTGTGGCATTGTTAACGCGATACCCAACCCCATTGAGGATGCAAGCCCCATTGCGTGTTCAAGATAAAAGAAATTGTGACGGTGCCCTAACGTGTATAGCTCTGCGGCAACCGCGCCCATAATTGTCACGACGATATGTTGTTCTAGCTCTGGATAGATCGCCTGTAGTGCATCTGAACGAAGCATTGTTATTCCTTTCTGATCGACTGAGCGAAGCTAGAAGCGAAAGCTTCGTTGTCGATCAGCATAAGAGGTTACTCCTCCCACATAACATCACGCGATAGCAGGACGGCAACTGGATGAAGCGAGGCATGCGCTAATGTCTGTGCATCTTTGATACGACGATAAATATCACTAGCATCTGTGAGATGCCAGATAGGAATGTTCATGGCACGTAAAATCGGCTCGGTCACAAGACCTCCCTGCGTTTGCCATGCATCTTTTTCACCGAAGGAGCCACGAAGAGAAATCAGCATGAGAAGCGGAATTTTGTATAGAAGGGCTAGCGATACGATGGGGTTGATTGCAGCTAGAAAACCGTGATTTTGCATGAGGAGTGCTGAATTTACGCCTGCTAGGTGCGCTCCGGCTGAAATTCCAATGCCCTCCTCTTCCTTCGCAAGGCGCACAAGTGTCATATCGGGGTCTTCATCCGCCATATGTAGTAGATGCACAAGCCACGTTTCAGGAAGGGCAGACATGATCTTGACATCACACGCCTTCAACGCTTCGTAGATTACTTTGGAGTTTGTCACGGAAACAGGCATAGTTTTTCCTCGATTCGTAGAACTGAAAAAACACGCGCTGTTGAATTATATCTTCTGTGTGATAAATGTCAATGAACGGCTGTGTCTCAGATGATAAAATACACAGATGAACGTTGACAACTACGTTTGGAGATTTCTCTCGGTAGGGGCAGCAATTCATTGCGCCCAAAGATGGGAGCGGCGGGGCAAACGTCCCCGAAACACATATCTTGTCAGCGTGGACCCCTCCCCGCCTATCTTTGGGCGCAATGAATTGCTGCCCCTACCGACGTTTACCTATTTCGTTCCTACAAGATGTCACAAATAGAGAGAAGGAACAAGGAATGTACGATCCGCAAATAGGCGACCCGTTAGATATGCTCGATACACCTGCGATGATTGTTGATTTATCGTTGATGGAGGCAAACATTGCGAAACTGATGGGAGCTTTTCGAGGCAAAGATGTTTCCATTCGACCTCATCTGAAGACGGTCAAATCCCCTGAACTAGCACATATTTTGTTGCAGGCTGGCGCGATTGGTGGATGTGTGGCGAAAGTTAGCGAGGCCGAAGTGATGGCGCGTGCGGGTATTGAAGACTTGTTGATTACGAGCGAAATTGTAGGCAAACCTAAGCTAGCAAGGCTCGTGGAGTTGGTGCGAGAGCATCCAAGAGTAAAAGTTGTGGTGGATAGTCTGACCGGTGTGCAAGCATTGAATCAAGCAATGCAGGGTGCAGAACTACATATCAACGTGCTACTCGATGTCAACGTTGGGCAAAATCGGTGTGGTGTGACACCAGGGCAAGAAGTAGTGACGTTGGCTCAATCTATTGGCGACATGAGTAACCTGCATCTTATTGGTGTGCAGGGCTATGAAGGTCATTTACAGCACATTCATGATGCCAGCGAACGGGAACAGCGTTGTCGCGCATCAATGCGGTTGCTTACGTCTACCGCAACGCAGTTACGGGAAATGGGCTTTCCCGTCGAAATTGTGACAACGGGAGGAACGGGAACTGCTGAAATCTGTGCCAGTTGTGCAGGTATTACCGAAGTTCAGCCGGGGTCCTTTATTTTTATGGATACCGACTACCGTAACGCGCTCGGTTCGGTATATACCAACGCGCTCACTATCCTCTCGACTGTTATCAGCCGACCAACTCCTGAGAGATCTGTGGTAGATGCTGGTCTCAAATCGCTTTCTATCGACAGTGGCATGGCAGAGCCGCAGGGACTTACTGGTGTCACCTATCGACCTGGGGGAGATGAACACGGTATCCTGACGTGGCATGAGGGTATGCAAACGCCAAGTAGTAAGCTTGATGTCGGTGAACGGATAGTCTTTATCCCCAGCCATATAGATACAACAATCAATCTGCATGATACTTATTATGCGTACCGGAATGGAAGAATAGAGGCTATCTGGCCTGTTGCGACGAGAGGAATGGTGCAATAACAGAAGAGGGCAATCTATATTTTTCCTCACAAGGGCACCCGCAAGGGGATGCCCCTATAAGCGTTAACCTAATGACAAAAAAGAGGTCTTTGGTGAGGCCAGGGCACCCGCAAGGGGATGCCCCTCCCATACGAGAGTGGCACCTAGGAAGCGAGTTCATATATGGGAGGGGCATCCCCTTGCGGGTGCCCTGGTCCCCTCATATCCATAAGCTAACGCCTATGAGGGCATCCCCTTGCGGGTGCCCT
>CAXUIS010000087.1:0-17624 GCA_964250915.1 uncultured Ktedonobacteraceae bacterium
CCACTGAATCGGGATGCTCTAGTTGCAGCTACAAGTGATCCAAGCGTGGGTGGTATCGTGGTGTTCGAGGGCGTGGTACGCGATAACGCACGAGGGAAGCAGGTACGCTACCTTGAGTATGAAACCTACGAGGAGATGGCGGAGCAGCAGATACATACGATTATCGTGGAGGCGCAGCAGCGTTGGGGTATCGAGCGTGTTGCGGTAGCGCATCGCTTTGGACGATTGGAAATAGGCGAGGCCAGTGTGATTATCGTTGTGGCAAGTCCTCATCGTGGCGAGGCATTTGAGGCGTGCCGCTATATTATTGATACTCTAAAAAAGACGGTCCCCATCTGGAAAAAAGAGGTTGCCACCAACGGGGAAGAATGGGTTGAGGGATAAAAGAATGTGGTTGACAAATGGTGTTACCATTTGTCAACCACATTCTCTTAAAAAGTATGGTATACTTGCCGCTAAGGACTAGTGTGGTTCTCGTTTTCCTTGGAGGTGTTGATGAACTTATTTGAAAAACAAGCTCGACTCAACCAACTCTTCACACAGAGTCCCGTCAATGCGGCCTACCTCGCAGGTTCTCTCAGCACTCGGACCTCTTTTGGACACCTCAGCGACGTGGATATTGCTATTCTCCTGACCAACTCGATCAAAGCGGACCAGTTTCTAGATTATCAACTATACTTCTTCAGCGAACTAGCGAAACGCTTGGAGTCAGATACTATCGACGTAGTTATTCTGAATCAAGCATCGCTCCTACTTAAACTTCAGGTCATCAAATATGGACAAATCCTGTTTACTCGTAACGAGAAACAGCGCGTCTCATTTGAGTCTAAAGCTGTCATGGACTACCTGGACTTTAAGAAGTTCGATGAAATTCAGAATCAGGCGTTGAGTCGTCGTCTTTATGGGCAAGTAAACCCTGTTATGCCACTTGATAAAGAGACGCTACAACCCAAGCTCAAACAATTACGTGACGCAACCACCATTCTGCATGAATTGGGCGATACAGATCGTGAAACCTTCACGACAGATTATCATGTCTACAGCATTGCGGAACGTTACCTGCAATTAGCAATCGAGGCATGTCTACACGTCTGTAGCACAATAGTTGCGGCACTCGGCTTGCGTCGTCCAGAAGGCTATCACGAGCTATTGAGCATTATCGCGGCACAACAAATTATTCCTCGTTCGGTTGCCTATCGTTTGGAAGTGCTTACAGACTTGCGTGACGCACTTCTTTGCGACCCCGGCACACTAAGCCGAGATGTCCTGTATGAGCATGTGCAGTATCGTCTCACTGATCTTGAAGCGTTCGCAGAGGCAATAGACGAAAAGTTAGCTGCGTAAATTTGTAGAGAAACAAAAATGGAGTGAGCAATTTGCCCATTCCATTTTTGTCTCTCTACAAATTTACGCAATGATACCTTCGCGCTCACGGAGGGCGTCGGCCTGTTGTTTGGCTTCGTCAGCTTCGGCGGTGCGGCCTGTCTCACGATAGATTTGCTCCAATGTCTCATACGCGAGTAGCATTGAAGGGTCCATTGAGATGGCTTGTTGAGCAGCGTCAAGTGCCTCACCATAACGTTTGGCTTCACGCAATGTATCAGCAAGGTCGTTATAGTAATCGACATTCAATGGGTCACTGTCGATAGCGTTCTGATAATTCTCGATAGCCTCGTCATAACGTCCAAGCGCATCGTACGCACTGGCAAGCTGGTAGTAGCCTTCTGGATCATCCTCTGAACGCTCTAGCAATGCATTGGCAGTCTCGATAGCTTTGTCATGCTGACCCAGTGCATTGTAGGTATCGGCAAGGCCTGCATAGGCAGCGGCAATATCATCGGATTGTAATTCGTCAGTACGCTCAATGAGACTCTGATACGAGGTTAAGGCTTCGTCATAGCGTTCCGCCTCAAGATAGGCTTCCGCGAGGCTAAAGCGTGCGGTGATGCGTTGTGGGTCGATTTGAATAGAACGCACGTAGGCATCAATAGACTCAGCAGTATTGTCCTGTACAGACAACCATGTGCCCAGATGCTCCCATGCCTCCGCATCATCGGAATCAATAGTGACGATGCGTCTGTATACCTCTACCGCCTGGTCACGCTCGCCCATTTGCTCATACACTGCCGCCAGCATATCGTAGCCAGCGCGACCCTCTGGGTCGAGTGAGAGCATTTGATTAGCAATAGAAAGCGCATCATCATATCTACGCATATCGAGATAGATGCTGGCAAGTTCTGCATAACGGGTTGGGTCGGCGGGATCAGCATCTACACGTTTTTCTTGATCCATCAAACGACGCTGTTGGTCGTTGACGCGCTCACGCACATCACGCAGGCTATCGGCGGCGACGTTATTCTCTGGATTGAGAATGAGCGTCTGGCGATAGGCTTGAATGGCATCCTGATAGAGATTTTGTGTACGGTAGGCATCGCCAATGCTCATATAGAGTTCGTCGTTTTCAGGGTCAATCTCCTGAGCCAACTGAAAGGTCTCTAACGAGTCTTCGTGTAAACCCAACTCGCCATACAGATTGCCGAGATTGATATAGGCATCGAGCAATTGTGGATCAAGATCAATCGCACGTCGGTAGCCCGCGACCGCGAACTCTGTCTCGCCGAGATATTGTTGAGCGAGTGCGAGATTATAGCGCGCACGTGCGTTTTCAGGGTCAAGAGCCACAGCCTGCTCAAATGCCTCGGCAGCTGTTTCGTAGTCTCCCTGTTCGGCTGCCGCATTACCACGATCTGTCAATGCCTGCTCTGTTGGCTCCTGTTTCACTTCTTGCATTTCCTGACGACTCACAAAGTGAATCGGTGCGCTATTATTTTGTTCTGGTGTGACTGGAGTATTTTCTACATTTTCTGTATTTTGTGTGTCATCCATAAAATTTTCACTCCTAAATGGATACGTAATATCATGTGTAAGGATAGCGGGTTAGTCCTTGCGTAGTATAGCACAGTTGGTTTAGACGTAACACAATCAATCTTTATTTGTCACTTACTAGTCCGTCAATGGTAGCAGATGCCAAATAAAGATTGATACATTATTTTACGCGTAGAGTGAGTTGTACATCATAATGAGTGCTAGAATAAAATGCTTCTGTATACTCAATGGGTGCCCCTGTTTCATCGAAGGTTGTACAGACAAGGCGTAGGCCGGAATCGTGAGCTGCCATATGGAGAAGTTCAGCTTCACGCTGTGACGGACTGTCGCCTTTAAATGTTTGCTCGGTGATATAGGGATGCATCCCTTCCGAAGCCATCAGGCTATAGAGTGACCCTTCCGCAGTCTCTTTAGCACGCTGATAGATGTTCGCCGCCCGTGGATGAGGTAGGTAATCAACTTCTAGTGCAATAGGAGTATCGTCGGCGGAGCGTAAGCGTTCCAGGCGGACAACCTGATCCTCGTCACTTAGGCGTAGTCGTTCGCGCACCGACTGCGAGCCACGCACTAATTCGCTGACAAGCAATACACCGCCAGGACGCTTGCCACGGCGTTTTAGCTCGTCGGTAAAACTCGTGAGTTCGCTAATGTTTTGCTGGATGCGTGGCTCACACACGAAGGTACCACGGCCATGTTGACGATATAAAAGTCCTTCATGCACCAGTTCGGTGAGGGCTTGGCGCACGGTGGCGCGGCTCACTTGATACTGTGCAACCAATTCTGGTTCCGAAGGTATAGCGGTATGAGGTGCGAGATGACCGGCGCGAATCTGCTGCTTCAACACCTCTTTTAGCTGATAATACAATGGGAGGGGATTTGAACGCTCTAGTGTAGGCATATACGGTTTCCCTTATGTCCTGACAACAGTTATATTGTGCAAAATGTCGATTGTGGGTAGCACGTCAGGATATGAAAAGAATATATCACAAAAGCGCGAAGGCGTCGAGAGGGGAAAATAAATACGCTCTCCCGACATGATACCAAGTATAGATGAGTGTCTAAGACAACGTATTTTTTGCTCAATACACCCCGTTCGTAATCATCGCTACGCAATGTTGTTGATGTCAAATGTGATGTCAAACTTTTTAGGGAAAGATACGGCAACTCAGTGAGTAAACATAGGAGAACAAAGGATTTGAACTATTGCCCTCTTGTTTGTGCATGTTTTTAGCGGTGTTTTGTGTGTAGGATGATGCTATGGAACACAGTTATGTATTGAACTCGAAGATCGTGTCTGGACGCTTTTTGAGAAAATGGGCTTTTTGTATTTAAATGGAGATGGATACGCACAACTTACTGCTGATGTAAAAATACCACAAAGTCAAACTATAGCAATAGATGTCGTTGGAATCGACGAAGAGGTTGCTGTAGGTGTCTGGTGTCAGCAGGACGCGTCTCAACCACTAGGATCGATGCTTGATACCTGTATCGACGCCCGTCAGCGATTTGTGCTAAGTGTGCGCCAGCAATATCCACTTCTAAAGAGACCTGGAGAAAAACGTCAAATAGCAATGGCACTTTTTGTTACAAACGATACGACCATTTCAGAAGAAGATGAGGCGCGAGCAAAAAAAGGAGATATTGCCATTTTTCGAGAACGAGAACTCCAATACTACGAAGAACTTACAAGTCATCTGAATCATGCTGCTAGGTATCAGTTGCTAGCTGACTTGCTTGGTGGAAAACACATTCCCGGCCTTGATATCAATGTCCCTGCGATTAAAACGAGAGTTGGTGAGTATACGTATTATATCTTCCCAATAGCACCTGATGAAGATTTGCTGAAGGTAGCGTATGTTGCACATCGCTCTAAGGGAGCTAAATCAGACATCAATGCCTACCAAAGAGCGGTAAAAAAATCGAGACTTAGTGCAATTCGTAGTTACATTGAAGAGAAAAATATCTTTCCGACCAATATTGTCGTGAATTTTAGCAAAAAGCTGCGATTTGACCAGTTCTCTCAAGATACACAACAAGAAGGCGGAATACTAGGATTATTACACATCGAAGGTGAACACAAATCTGCTTGGATCATTGATGGACAGCATCGATTATTCGCCTATTCTGGTCATCATTTTGCACATACAGCACGACTTTCAGTATTGGCATTTGAAGAGTTACACCCCGATATGCAAGCTAAGCTCTTTGTTGATATCAACTATCAGCAAAAGAGCGTCAAAAAATCCTTGCTCAATGAACTTTATGGCGTACTGCATGAAAACTCAGACAACCCAGAGGTTCGAATGCGAGCTATCATCATGCAAACAATCTCACTTTTGAATGACGATCCCGCATCCGCCTTTTATAAGAGAATTCAAGCAACAGATGATAAGAAGACAGAAAGACGATGTATTTCCATAACAGCATTCTTTAATGCGCTCATACGGTACAATTTTTATATCACATCGAAAAGGAAGGGTATATTCGAGTATGGTCCATTCTGGTCTGAAGAAGGAAGTGAGGCAACGCGTACACGCTCTCTTTACATTATTAATAGTTGGTTTACGACAATAAGACAATATGCAATGGAGTGGTGGGATGCCGGGTCTGGAGTGGGCGGTGGACTTGCGATGAACGATAGCGTAACAGCCTGCTTTATTGTACTACGAGATGTGCTCCATCATATAGAAGCAGAAGATAAGATTGCCCCTATAACTGTAACAAAAGAAGACATCGCTGAACGAATTCATCCAGACTAGCACATTGCCTGCCCTAGAACGTTCTGCACTGTTTGCGGAGTGGATGCGTTACTTAATAAAACATAACTATCTGAACCCGAAGAAACGTCTTCCTCCATATAAGCAACTTACTACCCTCCCTTTCAATGTGAAGGAGAAGCATATTGCCGAGGTCATACTACAACTTCGAGATGAAAAGGTGCTGTTGCCACGCAAAACGCGCAAGGATGCTGACATGCCTCAGTGGACTGACCGCGATACCTATTCCTGGGAGTACGTTGGGCATATGCGAGCACTGCGTTTTGACCAAGCACGGCAACTACTCGCACGTGAGTCGCCAAGCGAGAACGCGAAGGACATCCTCTCGGCCTCACGCGCATCAGAAATTATCAGTCGGTGGACAGAGCCCCCAGCGAAGTTTGCCGTATACACACAGATTTTTCATTCGCAACCGGGATGGATTTATTTGACACGACGGGGTCTGCGGAAAGCGGAGTTGGACTTCCGGGCAGAGGCACCATCGAGCCGTACCTTAGAACACCTCTACTGGATCAATGAAGTACGCATGGCACTGGAGGATCAGTACGATGAAGACGAGATGGAGTGGACGAGTGAGCGGTCCATTCAGGCGGATCAGGAATTGCGACAACGTGGGCAGAAGCTTAAACACATTCCTGACGGAATTCTGACGATCACTACACAGGGAAGAACCAAGACTATCGACATCGAGGTCCAGATATCAAAGCCATCAACAAAGGAAGTCGAAGAGGTGATGGGCGATTACTGGACCAGTGGGAGTTTTAACCCTTTACGCTATTACGTCAACAAAAAATCGCGTGGCGTGGTTCGAGCAATCTATCAGAAGATGGAAAAGGAGTTCCAGGCAATGCGACCATCCATCGAGATTATTGACTTAGAAGGATGAGTACATGTATCAGTAGAGGGTCGCTGTTTGCTCTACTACATGCAATGTGTAAAAGAAATAGGTTCCAAGAGAGCGGAATTAGTATGCTAGACATCAATATATCTTTCTACCTGGACGTTTTTATACCTCCGTATCCCATGCACCAACGAGGTCTAGAAAGATAAGGTTGCACCAACCGAAACAAAGGAAATGTTTGGATGCTTACAGGTAAAGGTGAGAAAAACTACTGAGAAGCTTCCTGACTACGCAATGCTTCGTCGTCCTCGACGCCCTACATATTCATATTTGTTCCTGAAGGTTCGATCTCCACAAAAGACATTGCGTCTGGTAAACTCGTCAGGCGTACTTGTTCTCAGTTGTGCTTGAACATGAGGAAGATTTGCACCGATACCCATATACCAAGGAGACTCTAGTCGATAACAGGGATCAAGTGCCCATGCTGGGCAGGCGAGTTCGTACTTGTGACAGAGGAGTTCAACAGATGCAGCGCAAAAAACGGCCCATTGAAACTGTTCAAGGGTCATATGTTTTGGGAGTTGGAGAGGGTCAGATATCAGCCGCTGACGCTCTTCTTTGTATTCACCAAAGAACTGATGCAGCAGTTTTCCTATAGGAATCCACGGGTCTTCCCCCGCACAAATTTGCTCAAACGAGTGCTGAAACGTTTGGTAGCAAGCACCTACCTGCCGTATCTCGGTCTCAGCAGGCTCTATTTGTTCTTGTCCTCTCATACATATTCTCCCTTGCTCAAAGTATACCATGTACCTATCAAAATTTATATATTACATTCCAAGCCCCAAAACAAAAAAGGGAAGTACTCGAAGACATATACTTGAGCCACCTCTTGGTTCCCATCAAATAAATGCATGAATTACGGGAACAAGGTGTCGAGATTCTCTTCGACCTGCCAAATTGCTTGGGCATCTGGGAGGAGAAAGCGATCAATGATCTCTTTCGCTTGTGAGCGGTTTGTAATATTCAAATCTTGCATGAGAATGTGAATGTCTTGTTCATCTTTCGGACGCGAGGCAGCAATTTTTGTGGCAAACACATAGGCTTGTGTTGGAAGATACACATGGAGGACTTCTCGAAATGAACGCCAAAATGTTACATCTGGCTGAGGGGCATCATCATAGTAGTATTCCGCAGCTTCATCGTTGAGCCAATCTTTCGCTAATCCTGGATGTCGTTGGGCAACAAGAAGCACTGCGTGACGAAACTGCGCTGAAAACGGCACGATACTGTGAGCGCGAAAAACTTCTGAATGGATTACAGTGACACGAAATACCTGATTGTTGGGTGGAACACTTGAGGGTTGCTCAACAAGAGCAAAGTCAATATCTTCGGTAAACCTCCGTTTGTGGTTGAGCAGCATATAAGCCCCACCAGTAATAAAAATGTAAAATGGATTTGTCACCTAAAGTTCCAGCAAGATATCGGCCACTTCTTCAAGATACTGTACAATCTGCTGATCGTTCTCCATAATGATACGCCCTTTCCTACTTGTGACCTTGCTGACTACCAACCTTCGTGTTAGGGATGACTATACCATAAAGCTGCATACATTTCATTGGCAAGTGCATGGTTTCATGGCCTCATAGTCTCTGTCGCCTAAGGCTGCCCACCTTTTCTTCCTCAAGCTCGTGCTGCTTCTAGTCCGTCGGGCGTGCGAGCATGCACGACCGATGTGCATTCAAACGCCGCCATCGCTCCGACGATGTGGAACATGATATTGCCTGTAGGAGTCGTGGTATCAATATTCTCCTTGATGATTTTGAGTTCGATGCCGCGATCATTTAGGATGTTGACAGTCTCTATGTTCTGCCTCGGCTACTCCGGCATAGCAACACTTTGACAGTGCAATGTCGTCATGCTTACTGCTGCAGTAGTGAGGGTTCACCCCACGCACCGATTCGCGTGGGAACCAGTTTCCAGGAGGGTGACTGGTTTTTCTGGACCGTCAAGGTAAGGATGTTTCCGCGACGCACGACTTCATCATACATGTTGTCGAAGACAAAGTTGCCCAGGCTATAGACAATCAGTTTGCCTCGATACACCTCATATGGCTCAATAACATGAGGATGTGCCCCAACTACAAGGTCCGCTCCTGCCTCAATTGCAACGTGTGCAAGAGAACGTTGATGAGCGGTGAGTGAGGGCAAGTACTCGATGCCCCAATGCACAAAGACACTCACAAAATCGGCTGATACGCGAGCGTTTGCAATGTCCTGCCGAAGTTCGACTTCATCTAGCCATGCATGACCAGGAGTTGTCGTGGTCGCCGCAAACGAGTACGGCTCAATTTCATCATACGCCAGGAATGCCAGAGTGGTTCCACGCACCGTCTTGAAGACAGGCGCGTGCGCCTGCTGTTTGTTCTGACCGCCTCCGATAGGAGTGATGCCGTGAAAAGGAAGAGTGAGATATTCATCGAGAAACGCTGCTTTGCCATAATCCCCACTGTGATTGTTCGCAACAGAAACCAGATCAAAGCCAGCGTTGAGCAAGCGATCATAGGCGCGTGGATCGCCTCGAAATGTATACAACTTTGGGAGTGGAGTCCCACGTTTGGAGATGACACACTCGAGATTGCCAAGGGTGAGATCGAAGGTGCGCAGGAAATCTGCGGTGTATGTAAATGGATAGGGGTCGTGAGAAGGAGTGCTAAGCATATGGCTATTGACTGTGCGACCAATCATGACATCACCCGTGAAGGCTAGTGTAACAGGTGTATCAGGAACACTCGTAGGTGACAAACTGAGTATCCGTGCTGGAGTGATTGTGGCACGGGGGCTCGTTGTATGGGGTGCAGAGACGTTGTTGTCTCCACAACCCGCCAATCCGAGCAGCGTTCCACAGGTTGCCACCAACACGTCGCGACGTGTCCACTCTCTTTGAAGTACAGCATGGAAAGTGTCTTTTTTCTTCTTCATAACACACACTCCTTTCGTTAGAATCACACCTCTCACCCCTTTTTGATAACTCCTAGAAGGGATTGAGAAGTTCTATCTTGAAATAAGGCGAGCGATTAGAAACGCGGCGGCAGCGGCCAGTCCACCAGTAAGGACGGTTTGAAACGCACTTCTCAGAGGATGTGTGCCAGTAAAACGCCCTTTGACATACCCGAAGAGCAGTAATGCCAGCAAAGTTGCAATGACTGAAATAAGGAGAGCAGTACTCGCTGGTGAAAAGAAGAAGTACGGACTTAAAGGGATTAAGCCTCCAACGATATAGGATGCGGCGATGGTCAGGGCACTCGTGAGTGCACGCTTTGGGTCTGGCTTTTCAAGTCCAAGCTCAAAGCGCATCATAAAATCAATCCAGGCATCCGGTTTCTTACTCAGTGCCTCCACAAGAGGACGACTTTCTACTTCGCTCAGACCATACGAGGTGAACACATCCAACACTTCCGCTTTTTCGGCTTCGGTCTTCTCTTTGATTTCTTGCTGTTCGCGCAGACGCTCACTCGCATAATGCTCGGCATCGCTGCGAGCCGCTAAATAGCCACCAAGTCCCATCGCAATTGAACCTGCCGCAATCTCGGCCAGCCCCGCAGTGATGATAATCGTGGTCGAACTGACTGCACCTGAAAGGCCAGCAGCGAGTGCAAACGGAACCGTTAATCCGTCTGACATGCCAATCACGATGTCTCGAACGGTCTCACCTGCGGTGAAGTGTTGCTCCGTATGGGGTGTTTGTGGCATACTATTTTCTTCCTTCCTATCCATATGCTCTTCTTTATACTCATTTTCAAGCTCTTCTGAAACCAGAAACCAACGCTGCATCTTTCTTAGCCTCCAGTTCCTCCGTTTGCTTTGGGCGAAGGTGAAGGCAACACGGGTACGGCACGTGTGACATAAAAGAAATCTCGCGCAGTCCCATTCAGATATTCAAACCCTGTGCCTTGCATACTTGGATTCAATTTGGTGATGCTATAGTTCCCCGCTTGACTCTGAGTGTAGAGAAAGGCACGGACCCACAGTGGATTGATATCCGTTTGCATTGCCGTGACTGCCCCTGCTGCATGTAAGGCTTGACCAAGAGTAAACGCTGATAATGAATCCCCTGCTGCATAGAGGAACATGCCTTGCGCGGTGATACCGATGCCAGAACGCCACGTAAAGGTCCGGTTCAAGATTGTTCCTCCCCATGCCGCTCCATCCTGGGTCAGAGGGTTAATCGTCCCATGATCGATGAGGAGCGAGGCGTTCTGCCGCCATGCTACAAGGTCGATATTCCCGCTGTTCAAGTGCGGGTCTACGCCCCATGCACCCAGGATAATCTGACCTTCCTTCGTGATTGCAAGTGTTGCGGCATTCGGTTGAGGTGGAACATAGACGGTTCCATGAACTTGTAAACCGTATTGACCGTCAGCATATTTAAACCCGCCATTGAAAGCCGCCAGTAACGCATTCCCTTTTTGATCGGCGACAGGAATTACACCGGGACCAGGCACTCCCCTTGGACCACCAGGCTCATAGGTCCCCGCTACTATATGCAAGAGCATCAGGCGCGTGTCAAACGCTAAGAGCGTTACAACAGCATAAGGGCGGATTGGATCAGGCCGAAGAAATGCTTTCGCACTCAACGGCTGTGACGCAATGTGAGTTGTCGGAAGAGACATCTGCTGAATGCTCCATACTCCCTCACCCGCGAGTGCAGGAGTCACAAGAGGATGAAGTGATGCTAGCGTCATAGGCGTAAACGCTGGTGGAGCGGTATGAGGCGTCGGAGTAGATGAAGCACCCTGAGATGGCAGAGAAGGACTCGGTATTGCTCTCACTGTCCAGGGGGCTTTTACCTGTTGTCCGCCCGCCTGATATTGCAAACGGTGCGTCGTATCTGAGAGTCCAAGATACCATGACTCGATTTGAGCGGTGGCAGTGGGACCAAGAAGAGCACGTAGCGTATCAGCAGCCCATGCCCCACCTTGCCCATTTGCTTGAGTAAAAACCACCGCAAGAATTGTGATCACTATGACTATCCCTACCGCCCACCGTCGTCCCCGTTTTCTCTTTCGTGGTGGGTGTGGCAGTTTCGTGTGTGGGATGCTAAGAAATTGTTTCTTTGGTACTTGCGAACGAGAGGCCGAAGGCAAACGGAGACGTTGTGAAAGCAGCAACGCAAGAGATTTTCCTTGCAAACGGTGCTCTAGGGGTCGGCGAACTATGACACTCCTCTGCTCAGCATCAGTAGCATGGTGGAAACGCACACGTGCATTTTGTCTCAATGGAGGAATATCTGGTACAACAGGACTCCTCTCTTCTCCACACGCGATCCGATAGACCCATCCCCCTGTATGACCAAAACGACGAAGCACATTCTCTTCCGTCAATGCAGCTACCTGCGCGAAGTTGGTAATGCCAATGTTATAGAAATGAGCAACGAGTTCCGCGACGACGATGGAAGCACTCTGTCCGCTTCGGCCCTCAACTTCGGCTACCCGTGAAATAGGTGTCTCTCGCTGTTCGCTTCTATGGCGTATTATGCTCAGTGTTCCCATACGCGCCGAGTGTAAAGACAGAAGATGAGAGAGTGGCAAGGTTTGCACAAATGACGCCTCCAGCCCTGGGGGGATGTACAGCACTCCCTGTCGTCCATCTTGTCGGCTCATCAACGCCGCGAGTTCTGCAGTAGCTTTTCCATTCGCAATTCCAATGAGGGCTGTCAAACCCATCTCCGCGATCTCGGCACACAAGTGCTGTGCAAACGAAACAGGAGTTTCAAAAGGAAGTTCGCACCCACTCAGATCAAGAAACGCATCAGCAAGAGGAAGAGACTCGATGAGACGCGAGTACGCGTGATAGTGTTCTTTCAAACGCTGCAGAAGCGGTGGATATCGGTCATATGATGCAGGCACAACATGCACCTGTGGCGCAACACGCTGTACGTGTTGCAGTGGCATACCGGGAGTAACGCCGACGCGTACCGCAGCAGAAGAGGCATCGATGACACACCCAGGCTCATGTGGATGGCCCATGCCTGTCCCTACGACAAAGCTTTGTCCACGGAGGGACGGATCGAGCATTTCTTCGAGAGTGCAATACACATGAGAAATACGCACATGCATCACCCCTTGATGCTGGCGAGCGTGCTCAGCCACATAAGCCATCGTTGGCACGTCGGAAGCTTTTCTCGATGCATTCCTATACTGCTGTTGTTCAGGCACACGTCCGTTCACACGGCTGGGTACCTGCTGTCTTGAAGAGTGGTGCCACGGAAATTGTTGCATAAGCGTCTTTTCTCATCTCCTCTCGTTTGCTAGCTGTTGAAAGTAGAATATCCGTGTGATCGTGTCCTTTATACAAGGCCAGGGAAAAAGTCTTTTTTGATCTGCGTATGCGTGACACCCATATTTTTCAGGACGCGTTCGTTTGCGTTCACCATCTCCGGCGGTCCAGAGAGATAAAAGGTACGCTCGGAATAATCAGGCATAGCGTGCAGAATCATCTGCTCATTTATCCGGCCTCCCCAGCCCGTCCAGGTACGCGGAATAGCTGATAGATCCGTCAATGTGTAGAATGTTTTGATCCCAAGCTTTGCCTGTGCTGCATTCAAAACATCGGTATACACAATCTCATCAACCGTTTTGTTAGCATAGAACAGCACGATATCACGCCTCTGTTGTGTGTCAAGCAGATATTTCAACATACTTCTAAACGGGGTGATGCCTATCCCGCCAGCGAGAAAGGCGAGTTTTTGTTGTGGGTCTTGTGGTAATGTAAAGTCTCCAGCAATCTGAGCGGCGACAAGAGGTGTTTTCTTATCCATTCGGAAGAGCGCATGCTTAAAGCTACTGCCTTCCTCATAAAATCGCACGCCTAGATGCACCTCATTTTCGGTGGGTGAGGATGCGAGAGTGAAGTAGCGACGATTGCCTCGACTATCTGTCCCAGGATGTGCCAGCGTAAACTCCATGTATTGCCCAGGAAGATACGCCAGTTTTTGTGTCGGTCTAAACACAAAATCAAGAATGTAGGACGACATCTTGATTTTTCTTTTCAATGTGAGCACCACTTTTTGCTTTGGACTCACCAGGTAGGAGAAGAGATTGCCCGTGACCAACGCAAGCTCTGGTGTTGAATAAAGCGTCCCAACATGAATTTGTGGGAGAAACACAATGCCAACAAGCACGGCATAGAGCCGTCGCAAATTTCTCGTCGGCGGTGCTGTCAATGGTTCGGTTAACATGACGAACGCGAAGAAGAAGAGTGGCGATTGCACAAACACTTGGTTTAGCGCAGTCAAGGGTGAGTGCCCCTGCACAAGTGCAAACACACCTGTACCAAGAAGCACAATACTGCAAAAGGACAACACAACATCTTCCTGGCGTATTTTTCGGGCAATAAGGAGTCCACCAAGGAGTACAAGAGGGACCATACTCGCGGTCCCTACCCACCAGCTAGCAGACTCACCAAGCACAAACGAGGTGAGCACAACTGCGATAGCGGCAGGGTTGAAGAGATGCTTCTTGTTAAGAGCAAGAAGATACTTTGAAGCCATTGCAAGAATAGCTGCCCACCCAAGCAATTGAAACGTGACGAGCGATTGTGCAGGAGTGAGAATAAGCACCAGAATCAGTGCGGTAATAGAGGCCGACTCAATATTTGTTGGCACATGAAAGAGAAAGGCAAAAACCGTATTCATCGCCCAGCACATAATGAGCAGAAAGGCCGTCGATGCCAGCAACGCGAGTGGTGAAAAGGGAAGCACATGAACGTATGCCAGGAGAACTGCAACGCCAATACACGCGAGAAGCATATAGAGGACAAGTCTATACATCGTTATACGATCTAAAACGTAATCTATTTTCGTTATCATAAGTATGGTGTGTACCTTTCAAAGTCATGTGTACATGTCTCTCTCACATGAGCAAACGTATTTGTGGCATTATTATGCTTTTGCCTGTGAAAGCGCTTCTGTGAGCGATTGAATAAATGCATCGCTGGTATCAGTGGCACCACTTATAACATTAACATTGGCACTTTGGGCCTGAATTGCCTCGCTTGCAAGTTGTGGGTCGGCATAGTTGTTGATGTCTATTGAGTGGTTGCGGTCATTGGGGTACTGTAAGAACTGCACATTGGTGATCTTGCCACTCTGGATAGTCGCTTGTACCTGTATATTTCCCCATTGCGCATCAGCGACACTGCCTGTATAGGAACCATTTTTATACAGCGCACCATTCGCACTGCTTGTTGTCCCTGGAGTATTCGTTGTGCCAGATGTCGTCGGTGTGCTCCCTGACGTTGAAGAACTGCTTGATGAACTTGCTGGTGCTGTTGGCACCAGTGCGACAGGAGTGGCATGAGTAAGCAGGCTGTAGAGAACGAATGATCCTATTATAAGAACCGCAACGGTAAATTTCTTCATAAGGTCAGTGACTCTTTCATGAAATGCTTTCGTAGTACATCTTCTGGTGACTCAGAGACTTATCGTCTCATATATTCCTCACCCTCATGTAATTGTATGATAGCAGACAGATATGAAAAAAGGGGACACTCTCTGCAAAAAGTTTGTAAAGAATGTCAGTCCTGACAGTACAGAAATCAACGTCTTCCTGTCCATCCAAAGCGTCATTTGTAGTGATACATTTGATGTGCGATGTCGTCGGCAACTCGACGGGCCGTTGCATCGGTTCCTACCACAAAACGGTAGAGTGGACCACAGCTTGCGAGTGCTGCGATGCCGACAAAATAGAGTCCCGGAACACTACACTCAAAGCGGTCATTTAAGAGTGGCGCATTGTGGAATGTTCGTATGTGTGAGACAAGCGTGGGATGGAACATGGGAAGTTTCCCAATGTCTACATGGTAGCCCGTCGCAAGTAGCACATGGTCTCCCTGTATCTCGGTCCCATTGGTAAGGTGTAGGACGACGCCGGTGCCAGCTTCTCTCACATGGTTGACGGCGTCCCCTTCATGCAACACCACGTTTCCTGTCAGACGAGGTTTCAGCCAGCCAGAGCCAGCTGGACCATAACGTCCACGCCCACGCAAAATCTGCTCTTTTCTTGAGCGTGACAGGTGTTGAAACGCAGAGGGAAAATGCTCAAGGCACCAGTTAAACCAGCCAGGAGCAATCCCTGCGTTAGGCGATCTGAGCTTTTGAAGAAGCGTTCGCTGCTCCACAGGGGTCTCTGTAAGCCAGCGAATGGGACTGCGTGACACAAGTTCGACGGTTGCGCCTTTTTCATGTAGAAGGGCCGCAGATTCTAAGGCACTTTGACCACCACCCACAACAACCACTTTTTTGCCTGTAAAACCGTCAAGAGTGGAATGCTCAGATGAGTGGGAGACGAACTCTGGGGCAAGATGTGCATATTCAGCAGGCCGATAAGCGTAATAGTTTAGACCAGTCGCCATGACCAGTGCGTAGCTCTGAACACGTCTGCCATCTTCTAGTGTCGCCGTAAAGAGAGCATCGGTAGAGTCAAGAGTAGAGATATATGTTTCATCTACATCAGGAACAGCGTTTCGCTGAAACCAGAGACCATAGTCAATAAAGCTTTGTATGGGTAAGGGATACTCTGGTGCCTGACCTTGTGCAGCAAAATACCGAGCCATCGTGTATTTTTTCTGTGGATCAGAGAGATTCGAGGCCCACCAGTACGACCGAAGCAACATCCCCTCTGGCATATTCTTCTGCCAGAAGCCAAGCGGTTTGCCAAAGAGAGCGACACGAAGTCCGCGTGTACGCAGGTGGGCCGCCGTAGAAAGCCCATAGGGTCCTGCGCCGACAATAATAACATCATACAATGGCGTTGCTGTGAAAGAATAAGATTTCTCTCGATGGAGCATACGACTCACAAATTGTTTCCCCCTCATAGGTGTATGTATAGCGAGTATAGGAGATATTCATGAAAGAGTGATGAAACAAAAGTACACAAACAGTGAAAATATATCTGCCTTTCATCTTCCCTAATCAGATTCTTTATGAAGGAAGATGGCGACCACAGAACCTTTTGTCATCAAGAGCAGTGATGATTGTCTTCATGGAGTGCTTCTCGTACAGAGTTCAGTTGTGTTCCCAAATTGAGCGTCCCTTCCAATTTTCCTCGTCGTCGAGATGATCGAGCAGGAGCCACTAGGCTGCTTTAAGCAGGAACAGCTTAGGGTATCTCGACATGTTGAGCATTTCGCCCCTATGAGAGTGGTCGATTACTCATGCCTCATCACTGTAAATACCAGCAATTGACCATTCCGAGAGGGATGCTAGAGCAATAGGACCTCTGGTTTCACTTCACCTCTCCTTAATGCGAGTTTGTTATGCTCCAAGAGGAAGGTCTCATACCTTCAATTATTGCTAGGTGAGGTACGCATGACGCGGCAAGATACTCAACACAGTCTTTCATCCCTACGTTATTGGTCCAAGCAGGCTTCATGTATGGAAACAGGAGAACCCCGAGAGAGTAATGGGAAGGGAACAGTCTATCAGGAGCAACACGTCATCCAGTATATGGAAAGTCCAGGTGGTACTGATTCCCATGAGAGCGAGAGTGACAACGAACGTCCATCTCTCCTCGTCGGGCAGACACACGCATCTCCAAAGAGGAATTTCTTTGGTCTCCACCACACAAACGGGTCGCTGCCTTACATGCTTCCCCCTGTTTTCTCTGACCCATCGGTGAAACGACCCCTTCAGCGGAAGACCGATTTGGATGATCCGACAACTGGTCGTCGTATGTACGGTGAAGAGACTTCGGTGTCCTCTCCCAGCAAAGAACGACAACCGAGGGCACCGTCCGGTACGTGTGACGCTCAATACGGTGGCAGTTTGCCCCCCGAGACGCACTCAACTGCACAAAGAGTTCAGATGGCGAAGAAACAGTCTGGACGACGGAAGTTCCTGTTTACGCATCCTGCCGTCAAGCTGGTGCTTGGTCTCGTCATTGGTCTCGGCCTCCTGTGGTTTGTCGCAACTCTGGTGAACTTGCCTCAAATGCTCCAGGTCATCCAGGAGCATCTTACAATGCCCCGTGGTATTCTCTATGCTCTCCTGGCGAGTGTTGTATTTCTAATGGCGTTTTTCTTTCGGGCCATGCGCTGGAAACTCTTTTTGAATCCTGTGGGTCA
>CAXUIS010000088.1:0-4973 GCA_964250915.1 uncultured Ktedonobacteraceae bacterium
GCAATGGAGTCAGATGGAACGTGAGGCATTAGAGCAAGGTTCATGGGAAGATCATTTATTTCCTGTTCTGCAAAAGTTGCAGGGAGAACCTGCTAAGAAGCGTGAGGAAGCCCCTATTAAAAGTTGGATTCTTGCTGGTAGTCACAAACATGATTATGAACAAGGAGTGGATACTGAGGTTACATTTAACAGCAAAAAGAGTGCTTACTTACGCTCTAAAGGACCAGAGCCAGAGGGCTTTGGCACTCTAATGCAAATGTTTCAAGCGAGAACTTATCTCAATAAACGGTTACGCTATTCGGCCTATGTCAAATCGGAAGAGGTCGAGAATTGGGCTGGCTTGTGGATGCGTGTCGATGGTGTGGAGAAGAGTGCAAGCCTTGCTTTTGACAATATGCAAAATAGACCAATCAAAGGTACAACAGATTGGCAACGCTACGAAATCGTGCTGAACGTACCGCAAGACAGTACAAACATTGCATTCGGTATTCTCATGGAAGGAAGTGGGCAGGTTTGGTTGAGCGATATTCAGTTTGCTGAAGTCACAAATGATGTTCCCGTTACAGATTTATCGAAATCATTTCCCGACCAACCAGAAAATCTAGATTTCGCAGGATAAGCGTTATTGTTTCGTGTCTATGGCTAGAAAGGAGTGTAAGTATGCATTTACTACAGGAACCAAGTAATCTCAGTTTTGCGGAGGGAACAACAAGTTGGTTACTCACTGGAAGTAAACCACAGGACTATGAGTATGGAAGTGATACACATGGACCAACATCTACTCGTGCAAGTGGTTATCTCAAATCTCGTACTGCACAGGCACGGGGCTTTGTAACATTGATGCAAGCCTTTAAGGGAAGCGAGTACTTGGGGAAACGCCTTCGTCTTTCTGCAAATGTGAAGACACAAGATATTGAGAAGTGGGCAGGTTTATGGATGCGCATTGATGGTTCTTGGAAGAGGCGACTCAGCTTTGATAATATGCACAGGCGTCCAATACGAGGAACAAATGACTGGCAAAAATATGAAGTCGTGCTAGATGTTCCACAGGAGAGCGTCGGTATCTTCTTTGGTATCCTACTTGCAGGTGCGGGCCATACATGGTTAAGTGATGTACAATTTGAGACTGTGAACGATAGCGTACCAACAACGGGCAGCTAAAATACTATTACAACTTCTCCTATCACTTGTTCGTATACGTAGCGAAATATGTCCTCTTCATGCATTGAAAAGAAGAAAGACAGATATTGCTATGCAACAGATGGGTTCGCAAGAAGGTAGGAATCAGAGCGCATATGGACAGTATGAAGGTACGCTACAGAGCGACGCCTACACTGAATCGTACGGAACAGGTCAGAAATTAGACAATGAGGACGAGCAGTTCGCCGATATTCTTGTACGCCGAATGAAGCAAGAGTTGGACGATGACACATCAGGAAGCGCAAGACGCTTATTGAGTGCTCGTATGATAGTGGCTATCGTCTCGCTCTGTGCGTTAGTTCTACTCTTCGCCCTACTCGTCTTCGTATTGCTGATTGGTCATGTTTCTAATGGTGGAGATATTGCGCTTGGGTATGGCTTCTTTTTCTGCATCGTTGCCATCATCGCTATCAATGGTTACTTCAACAAGGTTAGTATAGCCGCCAATAAGCGTGAGAATGATAAACGTGCAAAATAACTTGTAGTAGTCTGTCAATCTTGATGTGGCTGGGGCAAGGGCGCCCGCTGCCTTTCTCATTCCCCGAATGCGGCTTCGGGGACGCCCCTCCCATATGCGAACGCGCATGAGGAGCCATGTCATATGGGAGGGGCGTCCCCTTGCGGGCGCCCTGGTTTCGGTCCCAAATGTACTTTGACAGACTAGTAGGGACCGATATATCGTGTCCTTGTTGGCGTCTCGATATCCGCCGACAAGGACGTGATATATCGGTCCCTACAGGACGTTCTTCAACACCTGCAACGTATCTTGCACAATTTGTTCAAGTGGCGCGAGTGCAACGTATTCCTCTGTCGAATGCTCGTTCATGACGCCTGTTGAGAGTGTAAACGCTTTGATCTTTGGACGAAAGCCACTTGTATCACTCCCGATAAAGGTCGGTTGCAAATGCAACTTCTCTCCGCGCTGCTTCAATGCAGCTTTATATGTTTGTAGCAATGGCTCATCTTCGTCAATTTTATAGCCGTCTGTATGGGTTGTGAACGTGATTGTTGCACTTCCACCAAGTTGCTTAGCTGTTTGTTCAAATGCGCGCTGTAAATCGTCCTCATACTGCTGTATATGTTCTGCTGACTCAAAACTACGTAGCTCGCCTTCAAGGACTAGCTTTGCTGGAATTGCATTGCGTGCGCTTCCACCAGAAATGCGTCCAATACTAATACGTGTCTGGTCGTTCGCAAGCATACCAAATGGAAATTGTGTCTTACGAAAAATTTCTAAGGCATTAACAGTTTGCGAGAGGTCTTTCCCTGGATGTCCTGTGCGACCTGTAATTGTGATATCGAATGCTTTATACGCGGCTCCTTGTGAGACAACCACGCCTGCATCGAAGGCATTGTCGAACACGATACCCTGCTGTACGGGCCAGCGTGAACCATCAAAGCCACCAGCACCACACATACCAGCCTCTTCTTGCACCGTAAACACAAGCAGAAGTGGAGGATGAGGCAGTTGCCCTTCGACAATGTTTTGCACTACTTCCAGGATAATCGCAATCCCTGCCGCATCATCCGCGCCAAGATTGGTTGTGCCATCGCTGTACAAAACACCATCGCGTAGTACAGGCTGATGTCCTAATCCAGGTGGTACGCGATCCATGTGGGCATTCAAGAGAAACATTTCCTGCTCCGTACTCTTGTCTGCTAATGTAGCAATCAAGTTCCCTGCATCGTCTACAGATGTAGACAGTCCAAGTGCCGAGAGATGTTGCTCAAGATAGTTCCGCACCTGCTCTTCATGTCCTGACGTGCTTGGTATGCTGATAAGTTCGATAAGCGTATGAGTAAGGCGATCCAAAGACATTGCGTGACCTTCCTGAAAAATAGAACTCTAAAGATATATGTAGACTATCATATGATAGACTATCACATGAAGGTACATGACAGGGACAGAGCACCTATCACTACTATACTCAAAACCGCATGGCTTCGATCCATTGAACAAACAGTATGGTAGTGACAGGTGCTCTGTCCCTGTTATGCTGCTCACTCATTCATGCTCTTATAGCTGCTCATTGTCTCTTGAGGCCAGTTCAGCTATAATGCCGTAAGAATACTTATACATGCTTATACAATAATATTTTATGTAGAGGGGGAACTTTCTTCCATGTCTCGTAGTTCCACAGAATTGATGGGGACACCAGAAGAACTCTTTCACTGGGTCCCTGATGAGATGGTTGTGATTGTTCGTCTGCCCCGTATGCCTGTAGACGATACGCAAGATATCGTCGCCGAGCAAGTTCGTACACAGCTGAATGATTTTCTGGCTCAATTTGGTGTCTCGCTTGAAGTGTACGGTACTTATGGACGTTGGACAGATACGCCAACTATGCCGCCTGTCCGACGCCGCTCTTTTATTTTTGGTCTGCACAAAAAACAGCCGCACATAGCTATTTTCTTTCATGCACGCCGCACCAATCCAGCCGTGACAGACCCACTTCCGCTTGCTCTATCGCATATACAAGCGCGTTTAGAGCAGTTAGCAAAGGCGGGCTTACATATCGTATCTGCGATGCCAAACTGGTTAGTGACTGCCGCGCCACTGCTCTATGCTGATGGTGGAGCTGCTATTCCACCACGTCCGGCACCAACACTCGATATCGCTGCCCCTAACAACACACTCCTGGGTTGGCGGATTGTCCTAGCTGATCAAAGCTTTCCACTGGACTCAAAAGGCGGGGAGGATGTCCTGGTTGCTGTCCTTGATACCGCCCATCATCCAGATCGTATACGTAGTGCCGCAAGTCGCCTGGAATTGCGGCGTAACTGGCTATTGCAACGCCTTGCAAGCGACTTGCGTAGTGAAGATGGCTCGTTCTCTGTTGAGTATGACCGTTACCCTATTAGTAATGACGTGCGTTCGGGGCGTGATCACTATGGCGATGCGAGATACTATCTTATGCCCGATCACGGTGTCTCCGTCGCTGGCCTTGTGCGGGATGTCGCACCCCATGCCCGGATTCGTCTCATCCGCATTCTCAATGATTATGGTGGATGTGATCTCTACAATGTATTTGCTGCCTTGACCGATCTTGAACGCGAACTCCTTTCGGGTACAATTCGCCGTCTCGTAATCAACCTTAGCTTGACGATTATGCCCGATATTCGACGTTTGCCCTTTCTCTGGTTCGACAACCGCCAATGGCCTACAACACAATTGTATGGCGTGATGCGCGTACTCAATCATATTGAAGAAGGCTTGCGTCTCCTCTTCGAGAGCTTACATGAGCATGGCGCACTCGTTGTTGCCGCCGCCGGTAACGACTCGTTGCAAGCTACACAACAACGACTTGTACCACGCCCGCCACGTGCACCTGCACGTTACGAGACGACGCTTGGCGTAACCTCTGTGAATAGTAGTTTTGTCCCATCAAACTTTGCTAATTCCGCTAGCATCCCGCCCTTCGATTCGGGTGTTGCAACCTTTGGTGGAGATGGTACAGGAGCTGTGGATAACAACGCGCTACCCGATGCTGTACGTGGTGTCTATATCTCGCCCACCTTCCCAACGAGCGAACAGAATACCACGGGCTGGGCCGATTGGAGTGGCTCCTCGTTCTCTACTGCAATTATGAGCGGTCTCGCAACACATCTTATGGCACAAGGCTGGTCGGCATCAAACATTCTCACGCGACTTTCATCAGGTTCTGAACGTCGTACCGATACCCTATTCGGCTCAACACCAGATGCGCCAAGCCTGCTTGCTAATATCATTCGAGTCCAGCAACGCTTTGGGCTTTGAGGAATGGTATATTCGG
>CAXUIS010000088.1:4983-17329 GCA_964250915.1 uncultured Ktedonobacteraceae bacterium
CACATTGGGTACAGAATTGTTTCCGACACGTTGCCCTACCACCTCGCCCCAGGACGCGATACATCGGTCCCTACCGAGGGACACGCCATCTGCGGTGTTTAGGAATAAACTTCATTGGTGGAGTGTTGCGATGTATGTGATGGGGATATTTATGCGTATAGCCTTGACGCTTCACTTTATGTAGCTTATAATGTACATAAATGGAACGTCAAAAACGTCCGATATCCAAGTATAGAATAACAAAAAGGGTTGAAATTCAATTCTTTTCTGAGAGGAAAGATACATGATCGAGCAGAACCAGCAAATGGCGGTTGAGACAACCACGATCAGCATGACAACTGCGGCAGCAGAGAAGGTAAACGAACTCCTCAAGCAGGAGAACGATCCTACACTCGGCCTTCGCATCTTTGTCGCTGGTGGCGGCTGCTCTGGCCTCCAATATGGTATGACGCTTGATGAAGAGCAAGAGGGCGATACCACGATTGCGCTTCATGGCATCAAGGTCTTCGTTGACGAGATGAGCGTCGGCTATATCTCTGGTAGCGAAGTGGATTATGTCGATAGCCTGATGGGTGCTGGCTTCACCGTCAACAACCCCAACGCAGTTTCAACCTGTGGCTGTGGACATTCCTTCAAGACCGCCGCCGATACTGGCGAGTCAAGAAGTTGCGGTTGCGGTCACTAAACCAAGAGTGGCAAGAATGTGGTACAGTATGCAACCACCTTCCGCGCAGCTAACCGATGAGAGAAACATGGTTTCTTCTGACGTATTTTATATGTTAGAAGAAACCATGTTTGTTATGTTTGTTTTCTTTTGTTTGTCTGAGACAAGGAGCATACATGAGCGATAGGATTGCACATCGTCCCCGTTATCAAAGCATTCGCAGACGTATTCAGCCTTCACGACTTTCAGAAAAAGACTTTCTTCGCAATCGTTGGGCATATCGACGCCAAACAGTACGCTATGAAAAACACGCTCCCGGCTATGGTCTTTCCTTTGTGCCACTTGGCTATAAATTTGTACGCGGTCTTCTCATTCGTTATGCCTAAGATGTAGGGACCGATTGATCGCGTCTTGTTGGCAACTTATAGTCTAAGAGGACGCGATCAATCGGTCCCTACATTTCCTCGGTTGTATCATCAGAAATGCTAGCAGGGTTGGAGAGCATCCTTGTTACCAAACCCACCATGTCGCTGGTAAACTTCGAGTTTGCCACAACCTTTGTCGCACCTGCCTGCAACGCCTTAGCACGAGCCTCAAGGTCCATGTGTGAACCAAAGGCAAGTACGGGTGTATCTCGTGTTGCTGCCGCCTGAATAGCAGCTTCCCAATCAACGCCTTTTGTCGCGGTATTGATAATCACCAGCATAGGCTTTTCAGCTACTCCTAGCTTTTCCTCAAACGCGGGCAATGTACGTACTGTTGTGACATCCATGTCATGATGTTGCAGCGTATCGCGTATCTTTACTGAAAAGAACAGGTCTTTTTCTAACGCCAGAATTCGTGTTGTCACTCCGCTATCCTAATCGTCTGAACGTTCATAGACTGGACGACGGAAGCTATCTCCCAACTCCTGATTGATCAAATCCATGTTCATATAGAGGTCAGGCGTGAGCACATGATGTGTGCCAGTGCAATATGGTTTGTCACACTTCTTAAAGTGGCTCGTCTCAAAAATCAGGTTGCCGTTTTCAACCGTCAGCCAGATATGTTTACGTGAATAGCCATCGCCCCACTTGAGAAGCAAACCACCACTATATTCGTCGAAGCGCCCTTGTCCATAGAGATAGTCGCGGTTGAACATATCGAGCAACTCACGTACTCGACTGGCATTAATGACGCGAGCTACTTCTGGTAACATGCGTGTCGTTGCCTCTTGCGACAAGTCTTCTTTGGGAATGAATAAGTGACGTGCTGACCCTTGCTCCTCACGAATCATTTGCTGAATCGCTCGTCCCTCTTCATTAGAAAGTCCATGTCCTTGCCCTAAGATAGGGTCTCTCTTCGGCTGACGACCATTTTCAGGTTTATATGAACCGCTCACGGCGAAAACTCCTTGTCTTTTCCTAACCTTGCACTACCGTATCACTGTATCTATTCCTTTACTGTACCACGCAATGACCCACTTTGCCACACAAGAAGCGAGTCGCTGTGTTGATCCTGATAACGAATGTCATGATCGTTATCGGTTCCCTGCTTTACCCACGCATTGTGCAGTAGGCCGAAAAGTGAAACCAGGGCACCCGCGCAAGGGAATGCCCTTCCCATATGACAGTGACTCGTGAGGAACTGCTTCGTGTATGGGAGGGGCATCCCCTTGCGCGGGCGCCCTGTCTCGACATTTTCTTTGAGTACGTTCTTTATGCAGGAACCTGATCCTGTGGACGGCCCCAGTGACGATGCTGGGCAATAGCTGTAGCAAACTGCTCAACGAACGTATTCAAGTTTGAGCCAACTGGTGCTGTCACCACACCATTCGAGCTAACCACCGTAGCAGTAGTGGTACTACTGCTGGCTGTTCTACTTGTCGCATTGTCTTTCATAACCAAGCCTGGAATGTTAGAGTTGTAGAGCAATTGAATACCTTCACCTACTGCACCAATAGCTTTGCCATGTTTGAAGGCTTCGGCAACGAACTGCTTCGCTGCTCCTTGTTTCAATAACTGAGCAACACTGGCGGCACCATCCGGTATAAGAACTGCGTCAAACATAATAGCGTCAGTGGTAATCGCACTTTTATCGACAGGTACCTCTTGACCACTTGTACCTTTGATCGTTCCAAGAATCCTTGAAACTACTTTTACCTTTGCGCCTTGCTGCATGAGCGCATTTTTTATCGTCTGCACAGTCGCATCATCCACACCATCCGCAGCAAGGATAGCAATCTGACGCCCCTTAATCGTGTTCTTTGCTGTGTTCTCCATGCTTAAGGCGGCCGATTTTTCTACAGTGGGGCGTCCAGATGGTGGAAGTGTACCAGGGCGTGGGTTATTCGTTGGAATACTTACACCGATACCTTCCGCGACAAGCTGTGCAAGTGTGGGGTCAACATGAGTATACAATGCAACCATGCGCTCACGTATTTCTTTCCTATCTACTTTGCCTAACTCAAAGTGAGCGGCTGCAACCAGATGCTCCTGCTCGACTGGTGAAAGACTCTTCCAGAAGAGTGTTGCTTGACTAAAGTAGTCCTTAAAGCTATCGCTACGAGCACGAACTTTCGGGCCTGCCACTTTCTCTGGGAAGGATACGTAGCCACCCGCAGACTCTGGTGCCAGCATAGGACAGCCATGACCAAGCGAATTTGGGTAGTAACTAGCCTTTCCTTGAGGAATCAGGTCTTGATGAAATCCTTCGCGCTGATTGTTACTTACTACTGCAAGTGGACGGTTGATCGGTATCTGTGCAAAGTTTGGTCCACCCAAACGCGTCAACTGCGTATCAAGATACGAGAAGAGACGCCCCTGTAGAAGGGGATCATCTGTGAAGTCGATTCCCGGTACAACATGTCCAGTATGAAAGGCGACCTGCTCTGTCTCAGAAAAGAAATTGTCAGGGTTGCGATTAAGCGTCATCTTGCCGATGCGACGTACTGGAACTAATTCTTCAGGCCATAGCTTGGTAGAATCAAGTATATCGAAAGGAAACTTGAACTCATCCTTCTCTTCAAGAATCTGTACAGCAAACTCGAACTCAGGATAATTTCCTTGCTCGATAGCTTCCCACAAATCGCGGCGTAGCCAATCAGGGTCTTTGCCCGCGAGTTTCTGGGCCTCGTCCCAAACCAGTGAATGTGTGCCGAGCACAGGTTTCCAGTGAAACTTGACGAAGCGCGACTTTCCTTGTGCATTGACGAAACGGAAAGTGTGGATACCAAAGCCTTCCATCATGCTCACGCTACGCGGAATAGCGCGATCAGAGAGAAGCCACAACGTCATAGCTGTTGACTCTGGGAGCAAGGAGAAAAAGTCCCACGCCGTATCATGAGCTGTAGCCGCCTGAGGTATCTCATTATCTGGCTCTGGCTTGACTGCATGAATAAGATCAGGAAACTTGATCGCGTCCTGAATAAAGAAAATGGGAATATTGTTGCCTACAAGATCGAAGTTGCCTTCCGACGTGTAAAACTTTGTTGCAAAGCCTCGTACATCACGAACCGTATCAGCTGAACCACGAGAACCACCGACCGTCGAGAAGCGCACAAAGACGGGTGTTTTGACCGCAGGGTCTTGCAAAAAGCCTGCTTTCGTATATTCCGTCATTGGCTCATAGACCTGGAAATAGCCATGTGCAGCCGAACCGCGTGCGTGTACGACACGCTCTGGTATCCGCTCATGGTCGAAGTGCATCATCTTCTCTCGAAAATGAAAATCTTCGAGTAGTGTTGGCCCACGATCCCCTGCTTTGAGCGAATCATCGGTGTGGTTGATGCGGAGACCTTGATTCGACGTGAGGTATTGTCCCTCAGGGTTTGCACGATCAATGTCTAAGTCCTGGTTTTTGCTGTTTTCGTTTACCGAAATGTTGTCTGCCATCTTGTCTTCCTTCTTCTTGTCATATACTTTATTTCTCTGAAAGAGTGCCAGAAGTTTTGCCTCAAGAGTAAACACGTCTCTTTTATAGAAAAAGTTACACACCAGGTAAGATTTAATCTAAGTTTCATATATATACAAGAGTGGTTTGCGATGAGTGAGGGAAAGATATATATGTGTGCTTGCATGAGAAGGCTTGGTCAGTAATTGGTACAAATATTCCGAACATATGACCTTGACAAATGTTCTTATTGCTAACTATACTCTGATTACACAGTCTTTGTGTATAATCTTGTATCTTATTGTTGTAAACCTGTTGAAATAGGAACACGTGTTCTATTTAAATACTAGAATAGAGAAGCGCAGGTACTCAATGAGTATAGATAGGTGCGTGACGGTAGGGGTCGAGATGGCAATCAGTGGGGCCACCGTTGCGCTAATTAATCGGCATGGATGTATACTTCACCGATGTTTGGTGAAAACTTTGCGTGGCCGTCCTGCCTATGCAACACTTGAGCCGTATTTCAACGCGATTGATTCCATGATTTCCTACGCTCATGCTCAAAAGCTCCATGTATGTGGTATTGGCGTGAGTATTCCAGGCTCGCTCGATGCAACTGCACAGAAACCTCTGTCTATCCCAACCATGTCTGCCCTCAACGGTGTTCCTCTACGCGACATACTGCAAAGTCGATACGGTCTGCCTACGCGCCTTTGTGTAGACGTAGATGCGGCCGTAATAGGTGAATATCACTTTGGTGCAGGTCAAGGTGTACCTCGTCTCCTGTTTCTCACTGTCAATGCAGTCGTAGGGGCTGCTCTTGTGAAAAACGGGCAAGTAGAGCAAGCGGAACTGCGACATTATACAGGCCATATCGGTCATCTATCTGTGTCAACCAATGGGCCGCGTTGTAGTTGTGGTAAGCATGGTTGTATTAATACGCTGATCTCTCTTGATGCTATGCAACGAACCGTGCAACGCGCGCTTCGTCGTGGCGAGGAAAGCAACCTCACACAACGTATCCTTAACCGCGAATATTTCAGCCCACAAATGCTAGCAGAAGAGGCGCAGCGAGGTGATAGTGTTGCTCTAAAAGTCTATAGTGAATTGGGACGCTGGTTAAGTAGTGCTATTACAAAATACATTACTCTTTTTGAACCCGACGCCCTTATTCTTGGCGGTAGTATTGTTTATAACAATGAGTTGCTATTGACACAAGTACGCAATACAATTGTGCTTGCAACACCATCCTCTGCAAATGTATCAACTACAATCAAACTGCTTCCCGCCCTACTGGGTAACGATGCCGCCCTACTAGGCGTTGCAGTTTCTCTATTTTGAGCCATCTACTTGATCCGCATTGAGTTGCTTCTATTCTTTAAATAGCAAAGAGTTCTTTATACCTATTATTCCTAGCCCTTGAATTTCTTTACGGAAATACTACAATATATTGCGTTTCTGAGCATGTAGCCAGTATACTATACTATATGGAAGAAGAGCAGATTTCTGTCATTGTGGTTGACGATACACCCATCAAGCGGCGCGGTATATGTGAGTTTGTAGAAGAAACTCCACATCTTTCTCTTCATGCCCAGGTGGGCGATATCGACAGTGCAATACGTCTTGTAGAGGGACTAAGCCAGGAGCAACTCAAGGAACTGCATACACAGCGTTGGCTGGTGCTTTCCGATCTTCGTTTAGGCAATGGCAACGGTGTTGAATTGGGGCGCATTCTCCTTGATCTGGCTCCTACCTTGCGGGTCGTCATCTATACACAAGACCCAAGTTGGATACTTGCCGCCGAAGTATTTCGCCAGGAATACACAAAACGCGGTACACCGCGTGGCACGACTCGGCGAACAGGGCGTACGCAAGGATTACATGGCTATGCACTCTTCAATAATATAGACCCGTCCTACCTTGAACGTATTGCTGCCACTGTTGTGTATCACAAGGAAACCTTTATCGACCCCGAAGTCCTGAACTATCTTCTCAAGAGACTACATGGGCAACGTTTGACGCCGCGTCAGGAAGAATGCGCATCACTCATCGCAAGAGGGTTGAGCAACGATGATATCGCGGTTAATATGGGTTTTCTTAACAACAAGGGCAAACCAAATATTGGTCCACTAGAAAATATCGTCAGCGAACTCTACAACTTCTTTTCTATAGATGGGGCACCTAGTGATCCAGGCCGTCGTGTTCTCCTAGCCCATGCATACGAGGCATACGCAGGATTGCGCCAAGACGCCGTGCAAGATGATTTGTAGAGACCAATTTTTCACGTTCTGGTTTCCTCAACAGATAATTTGCATTTTTACGTTCACATTGCGGTCTATGTTCTGTGTTGTATTCTTGATTCCAGAAGCGGACCAGTATTTGTATCGACACTATTTACCGTTTGTGACAAGGGGATGCGTAGCAGGACTTTGGTGCCGTGTTCCGGCTGTGAACGCGGTGTTGATTGAATAGCAATTGCACCACCAGCCTCTTTTGCTTTGAGTTGAGCTTTAAAGAGACTAGTTTTCTCTGGTGGCACATTTCTATAGTCAAAGCCCCGTCCGTCGTCAGTAATTAGAGCCTCTAATATGCCGCTGTTATTCATTGTGCGTACTGTTGCAAAACTTGCCCCGGCATGATTATAAATGTTAAGTAACGCTTGCGTGACGGTATACGAAACAGCTTCCGCAATTTTTGCGCCTTCCTCGGTCTGTTCCAGATCAGCACTTAGAGTATCAAGTGCCCACAAGTCTGACTGCACTTGGAGGACTGATTCAGGATGTAGAGCTGGTAGGTCTTCACGAATGAGTTTTTCAAGGTGTAGCCGTAAACCAAGACTACGACGTTGATATGCATCCTCAACCAACAATTGGAGTCCACGAAGATCGCCTTCTAACTCTTCGCTGATCTTACGCACCTTCCCAAGTGCCTCTACAATTGGTTGGACCGCGACCTTCCTCTCTGGGTCACGCTCAGCCTCTACCCGCAATTTGTGTTGCCAATGGCCGAGAAGCGAACGGATACGCAATGCTTGCTGTTTTGGTTGATCGTGAATGCGTTGCGATAGTAACGACCTCAGGTGTGCATCAGCATGTAGCAAGAGCGAAGTTGCTTGCTTCAAGTCTCTATTGACCTCTTGCACCTCAGTGTTTACCCGACGTAACTCTTCCGCCGTTCTCTGCTGTTGCTGGAGTGCTGCCTCACGTTGTTCCAACGTTATGTGTAGCTGGTCAACCAGACGCAATGTGCGTATGGCGTAAGCAAGAAGCAATGGGTAGACTGTTGCTAGGGCATAAAATATGGGTAGAGGCAACAGCGTTTGACCATCTAAAAGAATGGGCAAGACACCAAAGCAGAAGCCTAAACCGACGCCTCCTATCCACAATGTCAGAAGATCGCCAACACGTTTACGCACGCGCCTGGGAATAACATCAGATGCATTATCCTTACGTGGAAACAAGTGTCCAGCGCGAATAAGCGAACTTATGCCAAGCCCAAAACTGATAACTCCTCCGAGCACACCATAGCTTAAGCTGATCGTAAGGTTGGGACGTATTGGCACATGATGTCCAAAGAAAATATAGGAAAACCATTCATAAGCCAGGAGCGCGAGAATTGGTAAGTATGGAAGACCATCGACGACCATACGTGGCATTCTTGCTGTGCTTAATGCCTCTGGCCTGTACGTCAAACTAAGATGAATAAATGCGGCACCAAGTAAGGCAAATGATGGAACCCAGAGTAGTTGAAAAACAACATCAGCTGGATATGCCTGTTGTACATTTCCCCAATGGCTATAGAGAAGTAGCAACATAGCGGGTGGAAGCAGCGTGATACCCTCCACCGCCCCAGTCCATTCTTGTGCTCTTATAAGCAATATCGCGCCAATCACAAGCCAACTCAGACCAGCAATGAATGCTAAGCCATAATTTTGCCACCACATATCCCATGTAAATTCAGCCGCAGGGCGTGTGAATACAGTATATGTACCATCACTATTTGCAAGCTTGTAGGTGATGAGATCGCCAGGATGCACATGCGCATACACGCGCTCAAGTCCTGCCGGTCCAGCCTGATTGTTCGCCGTAAGAATATGCGTATTGTTTGTCAATGAGTTTGCAGTAGCTTTTGTAGGCGGAAGCTGAGATGGTGTGGAGACAACAACAACTCCTCCGTCTGTATCGACGGCCCAGATAAATCCGCCAAACGTTTTCCCGACTTCATTCAGTAAACGTATATGTCCCGTAGCACTAATCAACAATAAAGCTACAGCAATGACGATATAGATTACTACAAAGCGGGGACGTAGACGTTGCCACCATGCTTCAGTTATAGATAATGAGGAAGTAGACACATCTTAGTGTAGCATGTCTGCGTAGCTATATGCAAGGTCAAAAAGAATAGCAAAACTCTAGCCACATTCGGGAAATGATGAAGGGAGTGGCTTTGCTGTTTCCTTGAAAGAAGTGGGACCATGTGCTATACTGAATAAAGAATAGTTGCACGTTTGTACAGGTATTCAGAAGAGGAGCATCGACTATGGCTAATCAGCTGACTAATGTACCAGAAGAAAATTCTTATGGTCAAGATGATATGTGTCAAGTGCGCACTATTCACGCCGAACACGCGCTGGAAGTTCGCCGTAACCTGCTTTCAGGTACAGAAGCGACACGTATAGCTGCCCTGTTTTCAGTGTTGAGCGACCCAACCCGTTTGCAAGTTGTTAATGCCTTGCTCCACGCTCCGACAGGCGAACTCTGTGTTTGTGATCTTGCAACAGGATTAGGGCGAGATGATACAACTATCTCACATCAACTGCGTGTGTTGCGAAACCAGAAGGTTGTTGCCATGCGTAAAGCGGGGCGTATCGTCTACTATCGTCTGGTTGACAAACACGTTCGTCAATTGCTACGTATGGGCAGTGTTCACGCAAACGAGGCTTCTCATTCCTCCATTCAAGAAGGAAGCGAGGTATCGGCATGAGCAGTATTTCTAGCCACGCTGATTCCACTCATACCCATACACACGCGCACAACCATGCTGATCACGATCACACACATGGTATGGCGAAACAAACACTTCGTATAGCCTTTTTACTGACCATACTTATTCTTGCGGCTGAATTGATTGGCGGTTTCCTGGCAAACTCGCTTGCGCTCCTTTCGGATGCGGGCCACGTCGTGACCGACTTGTTCGCGCTTGGCTTAGCATGGTTCGCAACTGTTCAAGCAGAGCGACCTGCGGACGCACACAAGACGTTTGGTTATCATCGCGTCGGGATTCTTGCCGCCCTTGCAAATGCGATAACGCTTATCCTGATCTCGGTTGGCATTTGTTGGGAGGCCATTCAACGTTTTCAGCATCCCGAACCTGTACAGCCACTCATCATGTTTTTCTCTGCTAGTATCGGTATCGCCATCAATCTCTTCATTGGATTTGGCTTACGCAAAGAAGAGCATAATATCAACGTGCGTGCAGCTGCTCTACATGTCTTTGGGGATGTAGGTGTGTCTATTGGTGTCATAATCGCAGGTGCCATTATTCTGTTCACACAATGGACACCGCTTGATCCCATTCTTTCCATTGGAATCTCGTTGCTCATTATTGTCAGTTCGTGGCCTATCTTGCGAGAGGCGGCGGATATTCTGCTTGAGTCAACGCCGAAAGGCATTGTCTTGCCCAAACTCGTGGCAGATATGCAGCGCGTCGATGGCGTGAAAGAGGTACACGATCTGCATGTATGGAGTATCACAAGTGGCATGTCCGCGCTGTCATGTCATATTCTGATTGACGATTTGCCTCCAAGTGGCAGTTCCCCTATTCTTCAAACCTTGAAGAACATGTTACACGAGCAGTATTCCATCGACCACACGACGATTCAGTTCGAGTGTAGCGCGAAGGGTGCCTGCTGTGAAGAAAATGATTTATACTGTTGTATGGGTGCTAATGCTAAAGAAGATGACTGTGGTTGTGATGAGGACTAGATCAAGTCTAACAACGTGAACTGCTTGATCTTTATTGTCAAACGGAGATGCATATGAACAAATCCGATCTGCAAGCCGCGTTTCAAGCGGCAGGACTTGCAAGACTGACAAAAGATATTGATGCCCTCGCAAAATCGTCCATTCGACTCACCACTACTTCTGCCACTGAAACTACGTTAGCGATTGGTAGCTCGAAGCTTGGTGGTGTGCCAGATGTTGCTCCGAATTTTGTATGGCCTACATGCAAGGGATTGCCTCAGTCTTTCATTGCGCAAATTCGCCTTGAAGACGCACATCCTTATGATGTCGATGGCGTGCTTCCATCGCAAGGTATGCTCTGGTTTTTTTATGACGCACAACAGCAAACATATGGGGCTGACCCTGCTGATAAAGGGGGCTGGTCTGTCCTCTTTGCCGAATCTTCTGCTCATCTTCAACGCGCTACAGTTCCTACAATGCTTCCAACAACAAGCCAATTTCAAGCATGTACCTTGAGTTTTTCTAGCGAAATAACACTCTCGTTACAACCACATCTTGAACTGGTACATTTTGATTGGACGGACGAAGAGCAGCAAAAGTATGAAACTTTTATCGCCACCTTTCCGACAACTGAAGACCGAGCTACGACTCATAACCGTCTGCTGGGCAATCCAGAGACGCTACAAGATGACATGCGTTCACAATGTCAATTGGTCTCGAACGGAGTAACCGACGAAAGCGATCCAAAAGCAGCTGAGCTAGCAAAGGACGCGCTGGAATGGCAACTGCTCTTTCAAGTGGATTCAGATGAACATGCAGGAATGCGTTGGGCGAATACTGGCCTACTATATTATTGGCTGAAAAAAGCTGATTTGCAAACTCGCCAATTCGTAGCTTCCTGGCTTGTGCTACAATCTGAGTAGAGGAACGTTTGTTCCTATTTCCAGAAATCATAACAGCAGAAAGAGATGCGCCCCATATGAGAAGGAGAAATAGTTCTTCATTAGGTGGAATTTTGCTTATCGTTGTTGTCATTGTTGCTTATTTCCTATTCCGTCAACCGAATAACAACAGCACGACGGGAACTATCCCTGGCAACAATCCTGGTACGACCCCAACCACGCAGTCAGGGAGTGGTACATCAAGTGGTAATACTCACTTTGGTGTGCAAAACAAAACGTCAGGCTGTCAGGCACATAACGCCCTTCCCGACTCAGCGTGTACCCCTGGTGCCGTTCTTTCCACAGGCACAAAAGAGGCTATTTGTGTTTCTGGCTATGCCCGTACTGTCCGTAACGTACCGGAAAGCGAGAAAGTTCAAGCATATAGTGAGTATGGTATCACGCATCATAGTACAGGTGAATATGAGGTTGACCACCTCGTGAGCTTAGAGCTTGGTGGCTCGAATGATATCTCAAATCTCTGGCCTGAACTTGCTAGCCCAACCCCCGGCTTTCACGAAAAAGATAAAGTAGAAAATTATTTGCACGATCAGGTCTGTAAGGGTGCTATATCATTGCAACAAGCACAGACCGAAATCGCAACAAACTGGCTTGCTGTTTATAATCAAATGGGCGGTTAGTAGGCTTTGGGAAGTTCAAACCAAGCTGTGTTCCTTCGCTTTAAGAACCGCCTGAGTACGATCTCGCACTCCTAGTTTGCCGAGGATGCTACTCATGTGGTTCTTCACTGTGCCCTAAAGATGCAAAAATCGCACCCGATGTATTGACACTGCAATCACTTGCCATATTGTTAGCCGCTACTGCGCTCGCCACAATCGCTATCTTGACACATGCACGTATGCGTATGGTTGATTGAGATTTGTAGTAGTCTGTCAAAGTACATTTGG
>CAXUIS010000089.1:0-1880 GCA_964250915.1 uncultured Ktedonobacteraceae bacterium
TGATGATTGTTACGATCAATCAAGGTGATATCCACTAGCGCATTCTGAAGTGCATGTGCTGCTTTAATTCCACCGAAACCTCCACCAATAATAATAACCTGTGGTCTTCCTGCTGGATTTGACATAGTTTTGTCTACAATACTTGTGGTCTGCGTATCCATAATTTCTTCTCCAAGCGTCTCGACAAGGAGGCAATTCTGCGTTCTTCCTTGAACACATTTCTCTATTTTTCTCTTCTTTAATTACACTTCTATTATAGCATAACTACAGAGAAGAGCACAAAGAATAAAGAAAGAATAAGTGTTTGAGATGCTTATTTTTGCTCAAGAAATGCAAGGACAGCGATTTCTTCAGGATGCAGACCATGTAACACTTCTATGACAGCCTGCTCGTCCTCTCGTTGTAATGCCCTAAGCAACGAACCATTGAGATACGCATCTATAATTTCTGGATGAATATAGCTTTTACGACAGATAGCAGGCGTATTCCCAAGATGTTTTGAGGCTGCCTCAATAGCACGAACCACGTTTTTCTTCGCCTGTGTTTGTGTTTCATACTCACCGAGGTCTTGCAAAGCACAGGTTGCCGTAACAGTACCAGACCATGTACGGAAATCTTTCGCGGTAAATTCTTGTCCTGTGATCTGCTGTAGATACGTATTCACGTTATCTGACTCGATAGTATGCAATTGCTCATGCTCATCATAATATTGGAAAAGTTCATGACCTGGTAGAGCTTGACACCGCTTGATGATTCTCGCAAGTTGCCGATCTTTGACATCAATCGTATGCTCTTTGCCACTTTTACCTCGAAAGTGAAATTCTACCGTTGTGCCTTCTACATCCACGTGGTTATCACGCATGGTTGTTAAGCCAAATGAGCCGTTTTCACGAGCATATTCTTCGTTACCAATACGGATAGAAGTAGTATCGAGTAAGCGTACCACTGTGGCAAGCACCCTTTCACGTGGCAAGCCATGCAGCCTTAAATCATGTTCAACACGCTCACGAATGAGGGGAAGAGCTTTTCCGAAAGCCATCATTCTATCATATTTCGTTTCATCTCTAATTTCACGCCATTTAGGATGATAGCGATATTGTTTACGACCTTTCGCATCTCTACCTGTTGCCTGAATATGTCCACGAGGATTAGGACAAATCCATACGTTCGTCCATGCAGGTGGAATGCCAAGCGAACGAATACGCTTCAGTTGCTCCTCATCATGAATAGGTTTTCCATTGAGACCGAGGTAGCTAAAATGTTTTCCTGCCCGCTTACGCTGTATCCCTGGTGTCGCGTCGGAGACGTAGCGTAGGCCAGCGGCCTTTGCTGCTTCAACAGGTGCAGCGATATCCTCATTGTGTGCCTCCTGAGAGATCAGTGACGACATTCTGGTTCTCCTGACATACATTATGTCTTTCAAAGTTTTGTGGGTTTCAGACATGTCACGTTAGAAACACGTCTTTTGTAGACAGCACTGTACTTAAAGCAAGATCAAGAAGCAAGCAAGATCAAGAAGCATATAGACATTTGTTACACAAGCCTTCCCAGCCTTGATAGTAGTGTTCACATAGAATGATACCCGTGTACTTTTTACTTTCCCAAAAAGATTATATAAATATAACGTATGTATACAAAAGAATTTATATTTTTAACAATAGCAACTAGACATACGATGATATATATCGTATACTCACTATTGTAAGATTTACAGGTGCATACTAGTAGCGATTTTTCATCGTTTACTTGTATTGCATGTTATAAATCCAAACGAAGATAAAACGAAAACAACACTTGCATATGGAGGTTTTGTACATGTCAAACCAAGATTATGGTCAGCAGGATCAATACAATCAAGGTAATCAGGGCAACCAAGGTGG
>CAXUIS010000089.1:1980-12323 GCA_964250915.1 uncultured Ktedonobacteraceae bacterium
AAGATTATGGTCAGCAGGATCAATACAATCAAGGTAATCAGGGCAACCAAGGTGGCTATGGTCAGCAACAAGACCAATACAACCAAGGCAATCAGGGTCAACAACAGCAGAGTGGTGGTGCGTTAGATAGCGCACGAAATGCTGCACAAAATCAAGTGGATCAGGCGATTGACCAATTTGGGAACAAAATTCCTGGCGGCTCACAGTATACACAACAGGCGAAAGACGCTGCACATGGTATTCTTGATAACCTGGAAAAAGAAGGCGAGAACCGCTTAGGAAACCTTGGCGGCGGCTCATTGGGTGGTATGTTTGGTGGAAACAATCAATAACGCATAAATCTGTACGTAACAAGCTCATAAATACGTAATATACGTATTTATGAGCTTGTTTTATTTTCCTCGATATTCTCTCTATTTGTCTTCTTCTAAGGCTATTCATACGTACCACACAATGTAGGCTCCTTATATTTATTTCTCCTGACACGTGCTCATACCTTATTTCTTTTTAGTGAGCACGTAGTGATTCTATAAAAATATGTGGGAAGATTTATCATGCGCAAAATGATTTGGAAATACAGCACGTTATCCATGAAGGGTTTATGGACGCTTGTAAAAGTTGCTCTTCTGGTTATTCTGCGCGATATCCTGGCACGAAAACAGGCGGAGGTTCGTACTCAGGAACTGGCAAAGCGCGAGGCACAACAACGAATGAACGAATTTCTAAGCATTGCAAGCCATGAGTTGAAAACGCCGCTTACCAGTATCAAAGGGAATATCCAGCTAATGGGACGCAAGCTTAAACCTAAATTCGAGACGAGCACTCTACGTAATGTAGATGAAACAAGTAGTATACAGGACGATCAGACGAATCATCTATTAAGTGAGGCTAGAGAACTGCTTGAACGTACAGACAAACAGATTACTCAACTTTCACGGCTAGTGAATACACTTTTGGAAAGTTCACGTATCAACGCAAATACAATGGATTTACTCTTAGAGCTATGTGAATTGGACACACTTGTACAAGAAGTTATGCAAGATGTGCGCCATATTCCGAAGACACGCACAATGCACATAGAGGTTTCGGCGAAAGAGAATATTCTTGTGATGGCAGATGCCAATCGCATAAAACAAGTAGTAATTCACTTTTTGTCAAATGCACATAAATATTCACCACTTGAGGAACGCATAGACGTTTTGTTACAGACAGAAGGGGAAACAGCGCGCGTTTCCGTTCACGATGCAGGACCCGGTATTCCACTGAGTGAGCAAAACAAAATTTGGGAGCGTTACTACCGCGTACCAACTATTGATATACAGAACGGCAGCGAAATTGGTTTGGGACTAGGGCTACACATCAGCCGTACCATTATAGAACAGCATCACGGACAGATTGGGGTACAAAGTACTCCTGGTATTGGGTCAACCTTCTGGTTTACCCTTCCTTTGTCTACAGTCGATGGTGTGTAATGCTTGCCAGGAAAAGCCAACTCTTCTACATGGGAACAAAAACTGCTTCGCACTCGTATGACATTTGGGAACATTATTTGACATTCCGTTTATGAGGCACTAGACTTATATATAAATATGCAGTGATGTTGTTATATACATACAGCATGTGCCTTGAATGCATTAAGAGAGGAAAAGCATTGATGGACGCAATCATTGGACGGTATCGGGTGCGTATGGAAGAGATGGGACTCATTCTTAAACATACCTCTGGCATTAGCTTTGATTTAACACCAGAGGAAACGCTAAGTCTTCTCGATTTTATTAACGCCTATAAGCAGACATTGCTTATGATGCAGCAAGAAAGCGATCAAGATACAGAACCAGAGTTAGAGCGTATAGTTATTAGAAAAAATAATGAGGACGAAGCGTAACATACAGACTTCCATACTATCAATAATGTGTCTGATCGTTGCTTTCTTGTCTTCTTGTGCAACTATATGTTGTTAGTTAGGTAGATTGTGGTGATAGATCAACAAGATACGTTACAAAATGGGCAAGAAACACGTGCGGGAGTAGGAATAGACAATAATTTCCCGTCATCGGGCATCTTTAACCTAACTGATCGCTTACCAATATTTAGTTATCTTGTCTCTTCAAACCGTGTGCGCTGGTATCGTGTCATCATGCGTCTCTTCCTGCACACACACCGCGAACTCTATCGATACCAACTCACTGCACATGAGGTACGCGATGCAGTGCGTGAGGCTTTTGATGCTGACTACACGCTTGAACAGTGCCAGAATGATCTTGCGGCACTGAAAGAGTGGGGCAATATCGACACGCTCTATGATTCAAGCCGCGCCACCTCCATCGCAAGCTTTCTATCACCCGCACTCCTCTATCAAGCAACGCCGGAAGCCATTGCTATCGAGACGTTTCTTGATGAGCAGATGCGTGCCAACGCAGGCAAAGGATCACTACGCCAAGGGGATGTTGCACGACTTTGGGAATCATTACAACGCATTGACGAAGAACTACTGATTTCGCCTCTCGATCCTTCTTCCGCTGATGGTAGGGAACTTGCTGAAGAATGGCAACGTGCGTTTGAGTTATGGAACACAACGGCACGCGATGCCGCACAATATCTTGCCTCTATGACTATCGCTACTCAGCAGGGACGCCCTGATTTGGGAGCATTTCAAGTATACAAAGCAGCAGTTGTGGCGTATGTACACGGTTTCGCACAGGCATTGACACAATATGGGCGTCTTATCCGCGAGTTGCTAGCATCGTGGGAAACAACTGAGCGAAAAGCTGTCCTACTGAATGTTGTTCAGCGTTATTTGGAGCCACCAACGCTTACACTCGAAAACATGCGAACGCCCGAAGAACTGTTTCAGGAGGCACAAAATCAGTTTGACGCACTTGTGAACTGGTTTGCACCAGGAAAGAATGCTGACTCGTTCAGACGCAAAGCATTAGCCGAAGTAGACAATGTTGTACGTCTGGCAACAACACTTGCAGCTACAGTACGTCCTAACGCGAACTACGCAACGAACCTAGACACATTAGCTCATTCGTTGGCGACTTCACGTGATGGAGAGACAGCCCAGCAACTCTTTTCCGTTGCCTTTGCAAACCTCTTGCCAGTACACTTACCAGAAAGTCTCGCGGGTATACCAACTGCTACTCAGGATGCCGATACACGTAACGGATGGCAAGAAACACCCTCCGTCAGCATTCATCTGCGACCTGTAAACCGCTCTTTTCGTGTTGATCCGACAGCAGAAGACCCAATTCAGGATACGCATGTTGCAGTACGCAACCTGATAGCACAACAAGAAAGACTGCTTCGAGAGCAAAATCGACGCTTTACACGTCTCTTCGCACCTCTTCTCCTGGATATTGGAGCGATGCCAAGCATTTCGGTAGAAGAGAGAGCTATTCTAACAATAGTCCTTGATAATTGCTTAACTGATCCTAATCACCAATATCGTGCACCGGATGGTACTATTATTGTGTTGCTTAATCCAGATGAACAGGACTATGCCTTTTTACGCGCTTCTGATGGCATCCTTTTATTGCCACGCTATCGCTTGCAGCGTCAAATTCAAGAAGAAGCACTTACCCTCGATGGACACGATCACTAGAAAGCACTGCTATGCAAGAAGAAGTGAGCCAAGAAACAATAGATACTCTTCCAAATATAACTGAAACTATATCAACAGAAGAAACGGTAGCCCGTCGTGTAACAACGCTTACGACTTCGCGTCAACGAGTATATACAGCAGATTTGATGAAGGCTCATATTGCCTTGATGGAAAAAGAAGTTATTCTGCCAAAACAGGTCGAGTTGTTTCGCCTCGTTAATCGCAATTACCGCGCTTTGCAGACGTGGCACGATCAATTTACAGGGTGGCGTATTCAACGAACGACGACCGTTATCCGCTTAATACGAACACTAAGTGCGGCAACACCTGGCTATCTTTACGAGCGACTCAAGGAACCACATGATTTTGCGTGTCTGACGTGGATACTCTGGTTTGCTGAACAACGTCAACTTACTGGTCGCGGCAACGATCAGCAATTTTTGCTGTCGCAACTTGCACAGCAGATACAAGAGCAATCGACATCAGACGATACTGCGACTTTCGATTTTCGGAAACCAGCGGACCGTTACAGTATTCAACGAGCATTGCAGACGCTTGAGGACCTTGGAGGCTTGCAACTGGTAGATGGGCAGACAAGAGAATGGGTTGAGCAAGCGCAGGATGCCGATGTACTCTATGAGTTTACCGACGTAATACGCTCACTTGTCGCTGCATTGGACCCACAAAAGGTTACACTTTTGGCTGAAAGACTTCAAGAAAGTGCTATCCAACTTCGACCTACACTTTTAATGGATGCACAGAGTACGCCTAGTCTCACACGGGCATGGCGTGCCTTGTTGCTCGGTCCAGCTCTATTCCGCTTTGACGATCCCAATGCATTTGCAGATGTTGTACAACATGCAGAAACTGTTGCACGTGAGTTACTTGAGAACTTTGGATGGCAACTCGATATTCACCGTGACTATGCATGTATTGTACGTGCAAGTGGTATGACGACAGGGCCAATAACCGCACTAACACCGTTTGGCACAAATGATCAAATCGCCTTGCTTCTCTGTAAAACTATACGCGAACAAGTTGTGGCAGGCTTATGGGCGACACCTGATAGCTATGGATGCTTACATGTGACAACAGAGGATATGACAGCACTCTTCTATAAAGTGCGGGATCGCTATAGCGATAATTGGGGTACAGAGGCACGAAACAAAAGTTCACGTAGCCTGTTGAATGATGTCTACAGAAAAATGCGTCAGGCAGGGCTACTTCGTGGACCTGATGAACACGGAAATGTGATGATATTACCAACTGCTGCACGTTATAATGCAAGCTACGATAAAGCTGAATTGGAAGATGATATTCCTACAACACGTTCCCGAAGCAAAACGACAACGAAGAAGGCTTCATCTGCCATGAATGCAAAACTGCCAGGGTTGGACGGAAAAGATATGATACGTACATCGACGAGGAAATAAGGAAAGCATGCAACAGACATTTGAGACATGGGCGACAACTCAAAAAATGGCAGAGCGTCGCCTGGAAGTGTTCGTCAATATGTTACAGGCGTTAGCAGGAGGTCCACAAGGATACCGTTTGCGCCGTATTCTCCTGACAAATTTTTGGCTCTATGGGCAACAAGAGTTTGAGATTCCGCATGGACGCCTCTTCTTAGCTGGCGAAAACGCGAGTGGTAAATCAACGGTTCTGACTGCCGCGCTCCCTCTTGCGCTTGACGGTGATCTGCGTCCCAATCGTATCGACACATTTGGTGGACGCGAACGGCACATTGATTACTATGTGCTAGGTGGTACTGAGTCGGCAACACCTTTTCGTTATGAGCGACGTACTGCGTATATCGCATTAGAGTTCGAGTGGTGCAATCCCGATTTGCCGCCTATCGCACCAGAGATGCGTCAGCGTTGGGAAAATGCCACTATAGAGCAACGTCAGAAACTCCGTTTTCTTACGATTGGTCTCAGTCTAGCGGGCAACGCAAATATTGGTGATCGTATTCGCCCTTTGCGTTTCTTGATTACCGATGGTTCTCGTCTTGGCTATGACTTGCACACAGTCTATGATACAGGTAATAAACAGGAAAAACGCGCTTACGATCATGCACACTTTAAGCAGATACTAGAGGGGCACGGTATCCTATGCGAATCGCAGGCCGAGTATGAGCGACAGGTAGGGCGTCATCTATTCGGGTTTACGGATGTCAAAGATTTTCAGAAACTTATCAACCTTCTGCTCGTCCTGCGTCGCCCAAATTTGAGTACTGAGCTGAATTTTTCACGTGTACATGAGTATTTGAAACAATCGCTACGTAAGATTTCTAGCGAGACAACGCATCGTGTCATCGGCACCATTGAACGTATCGACTCAATTCAAAGTGAGATAGAGCGCATTCAAGAAGCGTATGACTCAACGAATCGCTTGCATCAAGCGGTACAGCAACTTGTGCTTGCAAGAGTTCAGTTAGCAGGCAATGAGTATGTAGACGCACAGCAAGCAGAGGATGCGGTTCAAAGTAAAGCAACAAAACTTCGTCGAGATGTAACAGCAGCAGACAACGAGCGAAAAAAGGCTGATGTGCGTTCGCAATCGCTTCAGGCTCAACTTTCACAGATAGGCGGACAGCTTCGGGCATTAGAAAACAGCGAAGGGTTGCAAGTCGCACAACAATTGGAGACGGTACGCGAACGAACGCAGGAGAGTGAAGCACAGATGCAGATGCAAGAGCAGAGTGTCACCTCTGCTCGCCATGCGTTAAACACGCTCTCTGACTCGTTAAAAAGCAAACAGGAGAGCTTTACAAGGACAAAGGGAGATAGCATTACACAGCTTGAGGAGTTGCTTTCTCTTGCTATCAACGAATGCTACTGGGAGTTGGCAGCCTTTCAGGTAGAGGAGGCACTGCGTTCACTGAGTAGCGTGTCCACAGAGACGCCTGCGCCACCTCGCGTCCCACAAGCAGTATCTATGCTTATAGGTGAGCAATCACAGGAACGTATCGACTGGCTGCGAAGCCTGGAAGTACTACATCAGCAGCGTGAGCGGGTAGACGATAAGTTGCAAAATGCACGTAGCTTGGAGACAACACGCTTCCAGGAGCTAGATGAAGCTCGCCGACGCTTTCAAACAATCCAAGACCGTGTGTATGAGACGCGTCAGAAACTCAACGAGGTGCTTGAAAAGTGGATTGCGGTAGACAGTAGATTGTTCCCTTCTGGAAGTATCGAAAGTTCGCTTGCCATGATTGCACTGAATGAGGATACACCAACGGAAGAGGACACATTAGAAGATGAGTCGCATGCAACAGTAGTTCTCTCAACTGTAACACATGCGCTAACTGGTTATCGTCAGCTTCTTGAAACACTAGAACAAGAGCTTCTTGACGCAGCAGATCAGGTACAGGGTGAACTCAACGAGGTTCAGTTGTTAACAGGAAGCAAGAGTCAGCAGCTTTCTACTTTGCAAGAAGAATACGAACGCAAAAGTGCTGAACCGGAGTATGTTCCACCACGTTCAGAGCATCGCACACAAGCACGCATAGAACTTGCTAAGCAAGGTATAGCTGCGTTTCCGTTATATATGCTCCTAGATTTTGTACCCAATCTTGACGCTAAAGAGGCTGGACGCATTGAGTACATGTTAGAAGATGCTGGTCTACTCGATGCGCTAGTCGTTTCTCCAGCACAGACACTACAAGCTGATGTGGTCCTTGCAAAAGAAGGTCTAAGTGATTGTCGTTTAAATATGGACTTGCTTCATGGTAATGGAAGTCATGAGCAACAGACAGAACTGCGACTCCAATTTGATGAAGCATTCGATGACGATGTACAGGATGCTTCTTCTGACGAGTGGCAAGCAATCACAACAAACGTTCTTGCTACGCTAAGTACAACACAAACAGTGGCATCCACAAATACCTCGTTCTCAGAGAACGGTATTTGGATGCATGGTTTACTGACTGGACGGGCAAGCGATGGCGAGGCTCTTTGCATTGGTAAAGCAACACGTCTCCGTGCCAAACAACGTGAACTTGATGCACTCGATGCACAACGTACACAGATCCAAGGAGAGTTACACGCATTACATCAACGACTCGCGGAGTTTGAGCAACAACTAACTCAGATACAGGAGCAACAGAGTCAGGTACGGCGGTTGCTACCGGAAAGTGGCATAGAGGAGCAGTATGCACAACTGACACAGGCAAAACTCACACTGGATGATGGCAATGGAAAGTATCAGAAGGCACGACAACAAACGCAGGAGTTACGTCAGCAATACACGAGTCTTGTTGCTCAGTTAGAGCGTGAAAGTCAAGGCATTGGGCCATTAGCAACACACACAAAACAGGTACAGCGTGCGCTGGAAGGAACAATGAGCTTGAGAACGCAGGCGAAGACGTTGCAGGTGCAATTTGGAACGCTTCTACGTACATGGAACGATTACCAACAAGACCAAACGTCCATACAAACAGCTAAAACTAATGAAACGACAAGCACTGCGTTGTATGAGCGAGTACGTCAACAAGCGATGCAAACGCGAGCCGAGTTTCAAGAACTGCAACATATTGCCGAACAAACTGATGTGGAGGGACTTGGTGAGCGATTGCGTACTCTGCGAGAACAGAACGATATGTTTTCAAAACAGCTTGATGATGCAAAAGCAGCATTTATTCGTGCAGATGAACGCACGAATAATGCACAGACTCAGTTGACAGAGATAGAGTCTCAACTACAATTAGCGCACACCGACACAGTAGATAAACAGGCTCGTTTTCTACAGGTATTGACAGCGTATCCAGTGGAACAGTTGGGGTCCATCCAGCAACTGATCATAGAAAATGAGAGCACGGGGTCGATACGTGCAGCGAAGAGAGTAGTTGCGGACATCCCGCACGAAGGTGACGATGAAAATACGCTTGCACGTAGGGAACGTTTAGACACAGCCTATCGAGATGCCTATAGTGCCTTGTCAAAAGTGTTCAACCGAGAGCAAGCATTTCTGCTCGAATATGGGCCAGACCTGGACGATCAAGGACGTGTGCAATTCTTAAATGAAAACAAAAGTAGACCGATTGAGTTACTACAATTGTTAAGCGAACGAATAGAAATGCAGCGCACATTACTAGGTCAGGAAGAGCGGCAACTTTTTGAAGACTTCCTGTTACAAGAGATCGCAGAAGCCATTCGTACACATATTCTTGAGGCAGAGGAGTGGGTGCAACAGATAAACACGGTGTTAAGTAACTTGCCGATGATTGGTGAGCACTACTCCTTGCAATGGAAGCCGTTGGGCGAGTTTGATCCGTCGATGTTGGGGGGTCATCTCGCACAGCACTACAAACTGTTGCGAAAACCTGTACAGACATTGACAACTGAAGAGAGCGAAACGCTGATGGCGGCTTTTCGGCAAGAGATCGAGTCAGTGCGCATACGCCAACAAGAGATGCCGGATATGAACTTTATGGACGCATTGGAACAAGTCTTTGACTACCGCGAATGGTTTCACTTTGATGTATGGGTCACACCTATAGGAGGCGGTCAACGTCAACGGCTTACGGATAGAGTTGCGGGAACGCGTAGTGGCGCAGAGCAGTTGTTTGCTTTGTACGTCCCACTCTTTGCCGCATTGGGAGCACTCTACAAAACGGCGGCTCCGGGCGCGCCACGCTTGCTTGCACTTGATGAAGCATTCGACAAAGTGAGTGTTGCCAATACACAGCGTATCATGGAATTTCTCGTCACACAAGACTTCCAATGGATTATGACAGGACCACAGGTAAGTGGAACAGGAGCAAAAATTCCAGCAAGCGCACGCTACTTGATGCTCCATGAAAAAGGCTCTCCGATTGCTACGGCATCTGCATCATTCTGGAGCGATAGCCAGGATATTCAAAACGGACAGAAGTAACTTATGTTTGAGAAGAGAGACATTGCCCTCAATGTTCAGAAAGCGGTAACATTCTTTGTGCAAGCTGGTTTGACACGACTTCTGGAAAGAATGCGCGAGAAGTATATCGAAGTGGGCGGTGTTGGCGGTCAAGTTGTCATCGCAGACAGTACAGTTGATGAGCGACGAGCATTAGCAAGCTTTCTAGGCAAGGCTCCATTTCAGGCAGAAACCATTAAAGTACGTCTGCGTGACGTTGATGCTGCATTGAGACAAAGTGGTTTTGTGTGTACGTTGCCCGATGTTCTGCATGCTTTTTTGCCAGAGCAACCGCTTATAACACGCAAAGAACAGCGTGCTATTCATACAACGCACCAAAACGATTTTCTATCCGCATTACAAACAGTCGTCTCACAGTTCGACGAGGAAACACGCTCGTATCGGTGGCTTACACAAGGGCAACATGGCATCGAGTGGGTTTACGCGCACAATAAGAATATCTCTAAAGATGAGCAAGAACAACAATTGCATGTTGTACAACGCGTGGCACAAGCTCTTAATACACTTCCTTCTCCTGACAAACCTGAACGCTTAGCTCTTTTTGCGCAGCGTATAAGTGGGAATCCGCATGCACTTGATACAAACACAAGTGCAGGCCGCCTCTTCTTGCTAGCCCTCAGTGACCTTACGAACACTAGCAAGCATGTACAGCAAGATGGGAATGACCATGAGGAAGTTGCTTCTCTACCATCACAAGACCGCATACAGGAATTGCGCTTATACGCGGGAGTAGGATTACGTGTTGATACAATTTCCTCACATGTTGCCGTCTTTCATCTTTTTGAAGCTATAGACCACAAGGGTCAAGTTGATGCTCTCTCTT
>CAXUIS010000089.1:12423-17282 GCA_964250915.1 uncultured Ktedonobacteraceae bacterium
GTCTTTCATCTTTTTGAAGCTATAGACCACAAGGGTCAAGTTGATGCTCTCTCTTGTGTAAGCAGAAATAGAGTATTGCTGTTACCGTTACGCCAGATTGTTGCATGGCAAGCTATTGTGCCAGCGCAACATCGCATATATGTATGTGAAAATCCACAAGTGTTTGAAGAGGTTGTCGAGCAGCAAAGAGGCGAGGAGAGTACACTACTACCCACATTGATATGTACTTCGGGCTGGCCCAGTGCAGCAGCACTGCTGCTACTTGATTTGCTCCTCGCACAGTCTGTGGACAACATTTTGTGTTACAGTGGCGATTTTGATATAAAGGGTTTGCAAATAGCTGCTTACCTCATGGCACGCTATCCTGAACGTTGCCATCTCTGGCGTTTCGATGGAGATGCTTATACTGTTGCGTTACAACACGGGGGAGTTGTAGCATCATCAAGCGAACTAGCAATGCTTAATACACTTCCAACTGTGTTCGCGACCCTAGTGAGCGCGATGCAAGAAAGAGGCATGTGGGCATATCAGGAAGGTATCACGCAGTTACTTGCGAGGGATATAGAGAGTATGTAACCCCACTGCTAGCTTGCTATCTTTCTTGCTCTTGATAGGGGAGCGTTATCGTAAAAGTGCTGCCTTTCCCAGGAATGCCTTCACTTGCTATAGCAAGAGAGCCACCGTGTTTTTCGATCAGTGTGTTCACAAGATAAAGTCCTAATCCTAGTCCTTTTGCATCAACACTTTCAGCATTGTGTGCGCGAAAGAAACGTTCCGTGAGTCGTTCCTGCTCTTCAAGCGGAATGCCAATGCCTCGGTCTTCTACGGAAATTTCAATTGTACCTTCATTCGTACTACAAAGTGAAACTGTGACCGGACCGCTATTGGGGCTATATTTGATGGCATTGCTTATCAAATTTATTAAGACTTGTTCCAAGCGTTCTTCATCAGCTTTTATTTTTAAAGGCTTCTGTACTCCTGTCTCTTGCTCATCTTCGTGAACAGAGATAGGCCGCTCATTGACAAAGAGACGCAACTCGTGGTCTTGCGCAACCGGCATGTACTCTTCTATCGTTCGCTTGACGAGTTCCAGCAAATCAATCTCTTTGAGTTCAAGCTGAAGACGGTCCAGGTCCAGCCTACTCACATCCATAAGAGCATTAACCATATGCTCGATCTTTTGTGTTTGATGCTCAATACTTTTTAGTCCACTTAGGAGTTCATGATTGCTCTCAGTAGCTGTCTGTTGAGAACGCTTGATACGACGCTGTAAAATTTGTGCATGACCACGAATAGACGTTAGTGGATTTTTCAGCTCATGTGCAGTAAGTGAAAGAAAGTTTTCCTTCTGTTTTAGGAGTGTACGAACGGTTTCGATTTCTTCCTGTTGTTGCGCAGATGAATGCAAGAGTGATGTTCTCTCAATAGACATACTTACTAAACGCGCAAGAGCTTTTAGCAGGTCAACGCTCCATTGCGGAAAGTATGTTTCTGCATTGTCAAGTGGTCGTTGTCGCTCAACGCCAAGCAGTCCGAGCACCCGCCCGTTCAATAGAACAGGCGCATAAATAGCAGCACAAAGATTCCCTGCATTCTTTCGTCTTGAGCGCGATGTAAAATCAACAGAGATAGGCGTTTTTAAGCGTAACGCTCGCATATACGCTGGTGATGATTGCAAAGCGTGTTCGGTGTTCAGTTCCATAGAAGCTAGTTCAGTACGCCATTCTTCGTAACTCTGGCGACCATCTCCAAACAGTGCTACAGGTTCGAGAAGTCCCGTTCGCTCATCAACGCGAAAGGCGACACTACTATCAACCGAATCGAGTTGTGGCAATAGGGCAGCGATACGTCGCAGAGCCTCATCGGTCTCATGAACGTCTTGCGTCACCATGATAGCTTCTACCAAAATGTCTAGCGAGCGTTCGGCCTGTTGCTGCTGTAACATATGTTCGCTAACATCTTGCGAAATAAGCACGACAGCACTTACTGCATCAGTCCCGCTATGAAGAGGCAGTGTGTTAAGCAGGAGAACATGCTGCTCATCTCGATTGATCAATACATGATGGACCTGTTCTCCAGCTAAAGCTCTCGCCACTGGAGGCAACAGGAGCAGTCTACGGACATGCTGCTGATGAAGGTGCCAATGCTGCTGTGCAAGTTCGTTGGCATAGAGAAGCTCACCCTGTGTACTCACACAGCACACACCATCGTCAAACGCATTCAAAAATGGACTTATATCGTACTGACTAATTTCTACCATGCATGTCTCCCTGTGGCTAACTTCTTGCATCCTGATTATACACACTTTAAGAGAACGAATGAAAGCACGACATTACTTCTATTTGGCTCACAGAGGAGTAATCAGGGCCAAATATGACCTTTTTCTATGCTAGACTAGCAGATAAGCAAGTCGTTTACAATAGAGGAGAGAGTACTCAATGATAGACAAAACAAGCGTTACAACGTGGCTACAAGCTTATGTACAGGCATGGAAATCGTATGATGAAAAGGCTATCGGCGAACTTTTTAGCGAGGACGCTATTTACTCATATCACCCTTATCATAAACCGATCCGCGGACGCGAAGCGATTGTGGAGTTTTGGATAGAGAACCGTGATCCGCAAGGTACCTATGATGCACATTATGAACTGATAGTGATGGAGGGAGACCGCGCTGTAACTCATGGTAAAAGCTTCTATTATGAGGCCGATGGAAAAACGCCCAAAACTGAGTTCGACAACATTTTTGTCCTTCGCTTTGATGAACAGGGACGTTGTGCGGAGTACAGCGAGTGGTATATGGAGCGACCAAAGAAAGATACGAACTAGCGTACATTCTTGGATTTTTAGCGCGCAGGGAATAACTACTAAATTTAGTACTAGGCAGTTATTCCCTATTTATATTCAGCAATTGACAAATGCCTATAGTATTCTATATGATTTATGATATAGAATACTATAGGCAATCTATTTAATTATTTTTGTAAGGAGAAGTAGTTAGAATTACTAGGAAAAGGTAAAAGAGATACTAATACTATAGGTGATATTAGCGAGGCAACGATTATAGCTCGTTTTCTACAACTTGGCTATGTGGTCCTCACCCCATACGGAGGAAATCAACGTTATGACTTGGTGATTGAAGACAATGAAGGAAAACTCTGGCGAGTGCAATGCAAAACTGCTCAGATACAAGATGAAGGAACTATAGTTGCATTTAATACAGCCACTCACAGTATAGCTACGAAAAACAGACAAACGCGCCATTATCGAGGGCAATGCGACTATTTTGCTGTTTACAGTGAGAAACTGGATAAGATTTACCTCATTCCAGTGGATCAAGTAGGCGAGGTGAAAGCACATCTTCGACTAACTCCACCCAAAAATAGAAATCAGTATGGGTACAGAATGGCTTCAGATTACGAATTATAAATGGGCCCAGCTGGAATCGAACCAGCGACCTACCAGTTATGAGCCGGCAGCTCTAACCGCTGAGCTATGGGCCCTCGCAGAACGCATTATAACATATGCCTTTCCTCTTGTGAAGAGGCATATATTATTTATTATTCTGTTATTCATGGCATGATAGACGCAACCAGTTTATCCATCATGCTATACCCCCTTTCTGTTGTGAAGGGGGTAATTTTACAGAGTTGGTATGAGATATACAGCTAGCGGTGTACCTCGTACCATTTTTGCACAAATTACCCGATATGTACACTTCACATCCTCTTAATTTGTGCTATAATACACCCAAACGCACGGTTCTGCTCACCCTGCGAAATGCGGCAGGACGCAGAAAAGGATTTCTGGACTTCCAAACTGACATCTTGTACGACTACAGGACCGCGCTCTCTTTGTATGTGTAGCGCGGTCTCATTTTTTCTAGGAGCATTCAATGGTGAATGAAGTCACTATTCGTATTGGTGGCGAGTCGGGTGAAGGCACTATCTCTGGTGGTGATATTCTCGCGCTCGCAGCCGCACGTTGGGGGTATCATGTGTATACCTTCCGCACCTTTCCTGCCGAGATTCTTGGTGGCCCTTGTCTTTTCCAGGTCCGTATCAGCGATGCCCCTGTAAAGTCAATGGGCGATTTTGCTGATGTTCTGATTTGTCTAAATAAAGAGGCGTATGACCGCAATATCAGCGACCTTCGTGCTGGTGGAGTGCTCATCTATGATCCCTCTGACTTTACCCTTGAAGCAAACGATAAGATTGCCTACGCCATTCCCTTCAATGAGATTGCACGCAAAGAGGTACAACTCTTCCAAACGAAGAATATGGTCATGCTAGGGGCTATCTCAGGGCTATTCGGTCCTCCATTAGAAGCTATCATTCAGGTCGTTCAATCAAAACTTTCCAAATCACGTAAATCAAATGATACGCTGATGGAAAAGAATATGCTGGCGTTGGACGTTGCGAAGAAATATGTCACGGAACGTATCACGAAACAGGACCAGTACCGCTTAGGTGCTGTTGAGAAGGCAGACCGCGTCGTGCTGAACGGAAATCAGGCGGTCGTAGCCGGTGCATTGGCGGCTCAGTGTCGCTTCTTCGCAGGTTATCCGATTACGCCCGCAAGCGATATCATGGAGGCTTTAGCGAAAGAGTTACCACAAGTTGGGGGCACCTTCTTACAGGCTGAAGATGAGATGGCAGCACTTGCAGCAGTTTTAGGGGCATCCTATGGTGGTGTACGTTCGATGACGGCAACCTCTGGTCCTGGCTTTTCGCTGATGACTGAGTTGATCGGCCTTTCTTCGATGGCAGAGTTACCAGCAGTCATCGTTGATGCACAGCGTTCTGGTCCAAGCACAGGCATGCCAACAAAGATGGAGCAGTCCGATCTGAGTTTCGCGCT
>CAXUIS010000090.1:0-1718 GCA_964250915.1 uncultured Ktedonobacteraceae bacterium
TTTATGAAACGTAGACATTGGAGTTATTATGTTCTATTCGGCGGTCAATCCTGGTATACTACAGATAGGCGTGGGAGGGACGAACAATGAGGGTACGTCCCAAGAAGAGGGAGCCAGCGTGACCGTGGATAAACCAGTCGAGCCTCACGTGTCAGCCGAGAAAGCAGCATCACAAGCTAATGCTGTCTTGACGGTTGCCCAACTTTATGAGCAATTTAAGCGACCTATTCACTCCTATATTTATCGTCTGCTCGGCAATCAGGAAGATGCAGATGATATAACACAGGAGGTCTTTGTGCGTGCCTGCACCTCCTGGCACGGTCTTTATGAGCGCGAACGCCTTTCGCCTTGGCTCTATCGTATTGCTACAAATCTGTGTGTTGATATGTTACGCAGACGCAAACGTATCTCCTGGTGGTCGCTTTCGCACCGCTATCGTAGTGATGAGTATGGTGAGGAAAGCGCGCACGAAGACACTTTTGCCTTTCTTGCTGATAATGGAGGCATTCCAGAGATTGCTGAACGCGACCTTATTCGGCGTGCACTAGATAATTTACCACCAGAGTACGCGACTGCTTTAGTGCTGAGTGCTGCACAGGGCGTGTCCTATCAAGAGATTGCGACGATTATGGGTATCTCACCCAATGCTTCCGCGACACGCATTTCGCGCGCGAAACGTATGTTCATAGAACATTATCAACGTCTCAATAAGGATGGTGGAAAACAGGAGAAGGGACGATGAGCGAGCACGATCTTTCTTTCCGCCCAAACATGTCTTCAGAAGAACCTGACCCTCGTGTATGTGAAACCATGCGCCAATATCTCGCTGTATGGGATGATCTCACGACAGAGCAAAGGCATACCGTCGCCACTCATGTGCGCGCCTGTCCATCATGTAGTACAGAACACCTCGCCATGAATCAGGTTACACACCTGATAGCATCACTTGAAACTTCAAACCCTTCCGCACGTGTGGATAAAGCGGTCATGGACGCGATTGCAGCCCAGAGCAAGCATGCAGCGACATTACATCTTTTACCAATTAGCAGACAAAAGAGACGCAGAAATACGCTACAAGTAACAGGTTTGCTCGTCGCAGCCGCAGTCGTGCTCATTGCGACGTTTGCGACGGCTCGCTTTATGAAAACACCATCATCAGCAACACAAGCCTTTCTTTTGCCTACAACGCTTTCATGGAGTGCATACATTCTCTACCACAGTCAGACAAAAATAGATACGAAGGGCAAGCGTTACCATATCGACAGTTATGATGAGCTTGGAAGTGGCGATCTTAATGTAGAAACGGTCCAGGAAGGTAGCGTGGATGTCGTCTTGATAGAGCATGGCTCAACCAATCTCGGTATGGATGAGATGCATCATATCGCACAACAAAATGTGCAGGGCTGGGGTATCGACATGTCGCAAGAGTCACTGTTCGACTTGAACGAGGTTCGACACGAACTCAATACGCACTCAGCGACCTACCTGGATACTGATTCGTTTCATGGAACAGATGTATATCGTATCCGTTGCGAAAATGGGTTAGTGCTTTTGCTGGATATGCACTATCGCCCCGTGAATATTCTGGCGGGTGCCGTAGGTCCAGGCACGGGAGAACCTATCTACGATACTGTATCGTTGTTACCACCTACGAAAGTTCCACCCTCGATGTGGAATATGCAGGTTCCCGCTGGTTTCAAAATGGGTGCTTTACCTGC
>CAXUIS010000090.1:1818-9834 GCA_964250915.1 uncultured Ktedonobacteraceae bacterium
CCTCGATGTGGAATATGCAGGTTCCCGCTGGTTTCAAAATGGGTGCTTTACCTGCACAACCATAATACAATAGCTGAGAGGGTGTGCTAAAGCAGACCCGTACAGGAATTTCATTCCGTCTCGGCAACTATTCATGCCTCCTATACGGGTGTGCTAAAGCAGACCCGTATAGGAATTTCATTCCGTCTCGGCAACTATTTATGCCTCCTGTACGGGTCTGCTTTAGCACACCCGTACAGGAATTTTATTCCGTCTCGGCAACTATTCATGCCTCCTGTACGGGTCTGCTTTAGCACACCCTCTCAGCTCAAAAGGAAAAGGTACACACTCGTTTTGCATCTTCTGCGCCAGCTTCTAAATAGTTACTAGACGTTACGGTTTGACCCTTAACCCTTAGAGGGAATACAATAACGATAAAGAGTCCTATTGCGTAGACACATCCATAATGCTGTGGAGGAAGAGAAGCAGAGTATGTCCGAGATAAAAGTAGCGATAAATCGTATTCCGGTAGTGGTTGGAGCGGCTCGCACACCAACAGGTAAATTTTTAGGCGGTCTGAGTAGTTTTACTGCCCCTCAATTGGGTGCGAAGGTGATACAAGAAGCGGTTCGTCGTGCTGGTATCGACCCAGAGACGATTGACGAAGTGATTATGGGCAACGTCGTGTCAGCGAACGTCGGGCAAGCTCCCGCTCGTCAAGCCGCGCTTCATGCTGGCTTACCAGATTCTATTCCAGCATTTACCGTGAACAAGGTATGTGGCTCAGGCTTAAAGGCAGTTATGCTCGCGGCACAGGCTATTCGTACAGGTGACGCACAGGCATTTGTCGCTGGTGGCATGGAGAGTATGAGCAATGGTCCATATATGTTGCCAAAAGCGCGTACTGGCTACCGCATGGGCAACGGCGAGATTGTCGATAGCGTCGTACATGATGGCCTCTGGTGCGCCTTCGAGAATATCCATATGGGCGAGGAGGCCGAGATTATCGCCGACAAATTTGGTGTCACACGTGATGAGCAGGACCGCTACTCACTACAAAGCCATCAACGAGCCGCAGCCGCAACAGCCGCCGGACGCTTTAAAGACGAGATTCTGCCAATCGAGATTAAGCAGAAAAAAGGGAGTATACTGATTGAGGCCGACGAGCCGATTCGTGGCGATAGCTCAATGGAGGCACTCACAAAACTGGTGCCAGCCTTCCAAGAAGGTGGGACAGTGACGGCTGGCAATGCTCCTGGTCTTAGTGATGGAGCATCGGCCACCGTGGTTGTTGATCAAATGTTAGCAGTCAATCAGCACTTGGACATATTAGCGTATATCACAGGCTATGCATCAGGCGCGATCACGCCACGCTACATTTTCGCCGCGCCACCAGTCGCGGTACACAAACTTTTACAGCGTACAGGCATGAAGATCAGCAACTTCGACCTGATCGAGGTCAACGAGGCGTTCGCGGCCCAGACGCTTGCCAACGGTAAGGAACTCGACTGGGACTGGTCGCGTGTCAACGTCAACGGTGGTGCTATCGCGCTTGGACACCCCATTGGCTCTAGCGGCTCACGCGTCCTGACGACGCTCATCTACGAGTTAAGGCGTCGTGGTGGTGGACGTGGGTTAGCAACGTTGTGTCTAGGCGGTGGTGGTGCCGTCGCTATGTCGATTGAAGTATAAGTTTGTTACTGGGATAGATACATTTTAAACAGTATCTAGTAATTCTGTAGGGGTCTAATTTATTACACCCTTTGGGCGATTGACCATGTTAGAGGAGACTGAAATATTTCTCATGTCCTCCAGCATCTGTGCATTGCCAGCAAGGTGTAATGAATGAGACCCCTACAGTATCGTTTCAATGAAGCCCCAATTCTTCTTGCATAAACTCCTTCACACCCGCACGTCCCGTTATTTGAATCCATAAAGGACTATTATTAGGCTCGACGGTCAACTGAAAAGTAAAGAAAGGACAGCACTGACTTTCCAGAGAAACAAACTCTGCAACTACTAAGAGTAGATTAGAAGGATAGAGGAACTTATAGCCGTCAGGTAGTTCCTGGACTTGCAGGGTAGCATTATTCATTTGCTTGGCGATAGCTTCACGGCGTTCTTGTTGTGTGGTATTTAGTGCGTTAATGTTACAGGCAATGGGAGCTTCGTGAGATGTATTCATGTGTTTTCCTCAAGTAGGTAGAAATCTACGCTTTATCAAACCAATAATTTTGCTTCTTCTATAGCCTTTTGCCATTCAAGTGGTACCTGCGCCACTTTTTCACGTCCTGACGGCTTATGAACAGGTTGTCCCAATGGACGCATTTTAAGTGTGCCATTGGCTAACTGATTGATGCGTTCTTTGCTGATACGAATGTACTCTACCTCTTTCTCCACACCTACTGCTCTTCGACCATGCATGAGTGCCGCAAGGAGTGTTGAACTAACGCCGCTATAGGGGTCTAGTACCCGATCTTCTTCGTGAGTCAACGCGAGAACACAGCGTTCGACGAGTTCTACGGGAAATTGGCATGGATGAATAGTTTTTTCGATATGGTTAGATTTCACGTTTGGGATATCCCAATCGCTACTTTCCCACTCTTCTCGCAGAAATTTCCAGACATCAGATGGGTTTTTTCCGAGCGGATTACCAGAGGGCTGGCCTCGTTTTGCTCCCTTAAAATGAAGCTTACCAGGATATTTAGAGGGAACGCGCACAGGGTCAAGATTGAATGTATAGGTATCACATTTGGTAAACCATAGAATTGTTTCGTATCGCCCTGAAAATCTTTTAGAGGCATGTAAACCATGATCAAAACGCCATACAATACGGTTTCGTAGCTTTAAACCATATTTTTTGAAGATAGGATAGTAGAACATATCGAGAGGAAATACTTCACCATTATCGACATAGTTTCCAGTTTGCCAACAAATGCTTCCTGAGTCGGCAAGCACACGTACTAGTTCGGAAATGACTTTTTCTTGCTCCTCCAAGTATGCAGTAATGCCTTGCTTACGTTCATAGATTTTGCCAATATTGTATGGAGGAGAGGTGACAATAAGCGATATATCGCCATCAGGAATGGTTTGTAGAAAAGCGTGTGCATCTCCGTGATGTAACGTTACTGTGTTATCTTTATCATATGTATTCACAACATTTAATGATGGAACATCGAATGCCGATTGAAATAAGGAAGGTGTTGTCATGCTGCTACTAAGCCTCACAAAATCTTTCTATCGCTATGGTAGTAGCAAGTATACACGACTCTGTAGAGTCTAACAAGGATTTATAATTTGCTAACAACATCCTTAGCCATCGCTCTAGGTGATGAGGATAACAGTGGAAGCTTCTTTTGCAAATACAACACAGCATTCTCTTCCCAGCGTGGCTTGAGCCAGGCGAACAGTTGAGTTCTGGCATCGGCGGGCGAAAGCTGGAGTGGTTTGACGCCATGCTCTTCCATCCAGTGCTCGGCTAGCATATGACAGGTGCCATTCCAGCCAATTTTCTTGCCCTGGTCATTGCGGTTTCAGCCGCTCCTGAGATCACAATATCGGCAGTGTTTTGCAAATCGATCAGCGCGTGGTCGAAGGCATTTTTGTCAGACTTGTCCTGCATCCCGACCAGTTTTCTGAGCATTCTGACATCGATGCCGTGGTTCTGCTGGATGATCTCGTATATCTGCACGGTTGAGGGAGCCAGCAGACCCGCAGCATAACGCTCTTCCACCGTTTGAGGCGAAGCAAGCAGACATTTTACAAGCGGAAAAACTTCTCGCGCGATCAAGAGGGGTCGAGAGCCGATAAATCTGCCATAGACAGCGCTTCCATCAGAGGCAAAGCGAGCGCGCCAGTGCCAGGGATCGGTATTGGTGTTGGTGTGTCATGCAGCAGGCTCGGTAATCGACTCAAGAGAGGGATGGGCGGGAATAAATCCTGATAATGGCAGGATGCCCAGTTGTTCTACTGCTCGACAGGCTTCTTCATAGGTTTTCACGATGCGACGTGACATATGCAGGCTCCTTTTCTGAAGAATTTGTTCTTATCTGATTTACAATGGAATTCTCAGTAACTCTCTTAGCCCCCATACTACACCGACGCCGACGAGCATCGAGAGCAGCACGTTACGAGTTCGTATGGCAACAAGGACTGTTGCCAGTGCAGCACCAAGTTCGGCAAAGCCTGTACCGAATATTGTCGGGGCAACGAGCGAGACTATGACGGTACCGGGAATATACTCTAACCACGCTTTTAGACGATGGGAAAGTGGAACACGGCTCATGAGCAATAGCCCACTTATCCGTGTCAGGTAGGTTACGAGGGCCATACCCATAATGGTTATGAGTGCTGGTAGACTAGTCTGCATGTCGTAGTCCTCCCACGATGCTTCCTGCCAGACCACCAAGCAGAATATACCACTTACCCGGAAAGAGGTGTGCAGATACAACGGCTACAATACCCGCAATGATCCACGGCAACAGGTCTGACTTGCCTTTCCATAGTCCCACAAGTAGTGAGAGAAATACTGCTGTGAACGCGAAGTCGAGTCCAAAGCGCGCGGGATCATGAACAACATCACCAAGCACTCTGCCGATAACAGTTGAGCTAAGCCATGCTCCATAGAGGACAAGACCGCTACCAAGCAGAAATGCCGCATTACGTTTCCCTTTATCAAATTCACTCATCGTCAGTGCCCAATTCTCGTCGGCTAGAAAAAAGAGCGTTGTGTACGCCTTTAAACGAGGAAGCCGCAAGAACCAAGGACTGATTGCGACACCTAAGAGCACGTTGCGTACGTTGACAATCAATGTTGTAAACAAAATTACTGCAATCGGTAGCGGTAGAATCCACAAACTGAGTACAATCAATTGTGCAGACCCAGCATAGACAAGTCCACTCATCAGGAACACTTCGAGAATGCTCAACCGTGCTTGTTGCGCTAACACTCCAAAGGCAAGCCCTTCGGCGCAAACACTTAGCGCAATCGGCAACATTTGCCTTGCTCCTGCTAGCCCACCCTTAAAATCAAATGTCACCACTTCTTCCGTAGGTGGTTGCGATGTTGAGGTGCGTTGCTCTGACATGTCTATGTTCCTTTTGGGTTGAGTTGGCGAACAATTATTGTCGTTGTGAAAATGCAAGACGGACGCCAAGTCCGATAAAGACACCTCCCGTTAACCAGCGTATAAACTTGGCTGCACGTGTGTGTTGTTGAAGCCATACTCCAAGAAGACTTGCAAGTAGCGCAACACTGCCATCTACTACTAGTCCTGTACCATTGAATACAAGACCAAGAACCAACAATTGGATAGAGATGTGACCTTGCGCCTTATCCACAAACTGAGGGAGAAACGCAAGATAGAAAAATGCGACCTTTGGGTTAAGGAGTGTTGTGAAGGTACCTTGCCAAAACGTGCGAGATAAACTTGTTTTCGCACCAGAAGAACCTTTGACAAGTTCTTCCCGATTGAGAATCGCACGAATGCCTAGATACACTAGATAGACTGCACCAACATATTTGATGACATCATATGCCACTGGTACAACGAGAAAGAGGCCAGTGAGTCCTAATGCAACCGCCGAAGTTTGTAGTAGGCCACCTAATGCTATCCCAATGCAAGAGATGACGCCTGCGGAGCGACCTTGTGTGGTACTGCGTGCAATGATGTACAGCATGTCGGGTCCCGGAATAATACAAAGCAGCACTGTTGCTGTAAAGAGCAAAAAGACGTTGGTAGGTGTTGGCATAATGAAGTCTTTCCTTTCATCTTTGTAACGCCCATTTTTGCTATTATACCATTACATAAAGTATAATGTAAAGGGAAAGATATACTGATTAATAGCCATAGAGGAATACGAGCGAATGGATATGCTTTGTTTAGATATACTAAATAGTGATTGGCATGATTACCGTGGCACTAGCAAAGATGAGAATCGTCTTCTTTCATCAGGATGGTGGAAACAACTTATCACTCGCTGGAATTTCTCCGTAGAAGGTGTACCAGATACCTCCACAATAGCAACTTTCCAAGAGTTGCGTGCATTGATGCAACGTGTGGTGCAAGCACTACTTCAGCAACACATTCCTCTAAAGCAGGATATCCTGTTGCTGAATAGCTATCTCGATAAAGCACCTTTCAAATTAAAGCTAACAAACACCAATGATGATTTGCAACTGCAACAAGTTCCCTTGGTTACAGGATGGGAGAATGTGTTAGGAGAGGTTGTAATTTCCTTTGCAACTCTGCTGTCAAATTATGATTTCTCGCGCATCAAGCAATGCGAAAATCCTGATTGTCGATGGGTCTATTATGATGAGAGTGCTAATCAAAGTCGGCGGTGGTGTGAAGATACTTGCGCTAACTTAATGCGAGTAAGACGATTTCGGGCACGACAGCAAGACAACACACAACTATAAAGTTGAAACTTTTTTAGCCTGCATTCCGTCCAATCTATATCTCATAATAACAAGATATAATAGTTTGTACAACACTACCAACTACACATGTATAACATATAAAGAGCCATGTCTAAAGGACCTTACTCATGAACTGCCACCATCTCCTATCGTTCCTTAATAATGAAGAAGTGTTTACTCTTGCCTTAGATACTACAGACTTGCCAGAGGATGTGCGAGATCATATAGAGCAGTGTGAGCTATGCCAACACGATCTCATGAACTATAAACAGGTAAATCAAGCGTTGCTATTTGCACTGTATCGTAAAGAGTGTCCAGAAAGTATGGTACTAAGTGCTTATGCCGCGAATATGCTTCCATGCGATGAACAGGTACCTATTCAACTCCACCTACGTGTATGTCCACTATGTACAGCAGAAGTGGATGAAGTGCGCCACTTCTTCTCTGACACTGAAGGGGTAATATAACAAAGAAATAAGGTTGTCAGGCGCATGCCTGACAACCTTATTTCTTTGTGTGCAGATTAACAACGGTTGCCATATTTCCTTGCCAGGCATACAATATCGTTAGAGTATTTTTGTTTGATTTGAAAGGAAATGCGTAATGCGAAGTAAGATAACTGTTGTTGGGGCTGGCTTTGTCGGCAGCACCCTTGTCCAACGACTGGCGGAACGCGACTACGCTGATGTAGTCATGTACGATATTGTGCCAAATATGCCGCAGGGCAAAGCGTTAGATATGTTACAGGCTGGTCCTGTGCTTGGCTATGACTCGCTGGTGACAGGCACCAACGACTATGCCAATACCGCAAACTCTGATATCGTCGTAGTCACCTCTGGCTTCCCACGCAAACCCGGCATGACTCGTGATGATCTGGTCAAGAAGAATCAGGAAATTGTGACACAGGTGACGGAGCAGATAGCCAAACATTCCCCAAATGCTATTCTAGTTGTCGTCACAAATCCACTTGACGCGATGGCACAACTTGCTCTACATGTCAGTGGTTTTCCACGTGAACGCGTTATCGGTATGGCTGGCGTCCTTGATACAGCTCGTTTTCGCACGTTTATCGCACAGGAAGTTGGAGCTTCAGTCCGTGACGTGCAAGCATACGTACTTGGTGGACATGGCGACACAATGGTCCCACTCTCGCGGATGTGTACCGTCGCGGGTGTGCCTATCGCACAGTTGATGTCAGCAGAACGCATCGAGCAGATCGTGCAGCGTACCCGTGATGGTGGTGCAGAGATAGTGAAATTGCTAGGTACAGGTAGTGCCTACTTTGCGCCGTCGGCCTCTGTACTACAAATGGTCGATTCGATTCTTCTTGACAAAAAAATGATTGTACCATGTGCTGTCTATCTCACGGGCGAATATGGTATCAATAATCTGTTTGTGGGTGTCCCTGCAAAACTTGGTGCGAAGGGTATCGAACAGGTCGTCGAAATAGAACTGACCGAGGAAGAGCGTACTCTGCTCCAAAAGTCCGCGAGTGCCGTCAAAGAACTCGTCGATGTAATGGGAATTTAGGAAACGAATGATAGGGAATAGAGGCAGGTGGAGGGTTTTGTTGACGGGCGCGATTTGCGATAAATTGGTTTGGGGGGCGGGCGGGG
>CAXUIS010000090.1:9844-16470 GCA_964250915.1 uncultured Ktedonobacteraceae bacterium
TTATTTTTTAAACACAATTATCGGAAATCGCGCCTGGTAACCAAACGCTTCACCTGCCTCTATTCCCTATCATTCGTTTCGGGCAAGGGAGCCTTCCAAACACCCGCGATAACTATAATAAATTCGCCTTTGAGCTTTCTTTCTTTAGATGCATCTAACAATGTTGACAATGTACCTCGCTCGACTCTCTCAAACATCTTGGTTAAATCGTTGGCTATTGCGGCTTGACGGTCTCCGTAGACGGCGAATGCATCTTCAAGAAAGTCGTCAAGTCGGTAAGGACTTTCATAGAAGATAAGCGTGTGTGGTGCCTCTTTATCAATTTCCATAAATTTACGTCTACCAACAGATTTGCGTGGCGGGAAGCCACGAAACGTAAAGCTGTGGACGGGCAAACCTGATAGCACAAGTGCCATAATTAGTGCCGTTGGACCTGGAATCATTGTGACTTCTATATTTGCTGCAACGGCTCTGCGTACAAGTGTGAAGCCAGGATCAGCAATGCCGGGTGTGCCTGCGTCAGTGACAACAGCTACTGATTGTCCCTGTCGTAGTAGTTCCTCGATACGGTCCCCTGCTCGCTGTTCGTTGTGTTCGTGAAAAGCGATTTGCGGCTTAGAGATGTCAAAATGCTTGAGCAATAACCCCGTTTTGCGCGTGTCCTCGCTCGCCACGACATCAACCTGACGTAGGGTGTCAAGTGCACGTAACGTGATATCTTGCAAATTGCCTATGGGCGTGGCTACTAGATAGAGCATTATTATGCTCCTGCACGTTTACGTATCGTCGGCAGCATAGCCAGTACATCCTGTCGTTTTACCTTCAGCGTGTGAGTACGAGGAAAGTCATCATCAGGCCAAACAGTAAAACTTCGTACCTGCTGATGAGATGCAAGTTGCTTATTGACCTGTTGCACAATCGTTTTGGCCTTACTCGCGTCGTCCATAAGCAGAATGCCATGTACCTGTGGGTCTTTGTCGTCTTCTGTCAGGCCAATAACAACGGCATCTTTGACGCCGGGAATCGTGACAAAGATGTTTTCGATATCCTCTGGATAGACGTTCATGCCGTTTGCAAGCACGATCAGGTTCTTTTTTCTTCCTTTTAAGTAGAGATTGCCTTGTTCGTCCTGCGTACCAAGGTCCCCTGTATGATACCAACCCTCTTGAAATGCGAACGCTGTAGCCTCTGGATTCTTCCAGTAACCGAGTGCTACGTTTGAGCCATGCACGAGTATCTCCTTATCGTCCGCGATACGTATATCCACATCTGGCAAAGGTCTGCCGACAGAAACAAGATTATGTTCGCGTGTCGGTGTCGCGGCTATAACAGGGGCGCATTCAGTAGCACCGTAGCCTTGTATGACGCGAAACCCCATAGTTTCCCAACGCTGTCCAAGCTTTGGCGAAAGATAGGCCCCACCACTGACAAAGAAACGGAAGTGTCCACCGAAGCGTTTATGCACGGTCCCAAAGAAGAAGCAGCGCAGACCAAATGGCACATACGCGGCGATACGATGCAACGTCTCCCATGCTTTTTCACGTTTCTGACGCCGTACCTCACGCTCAATTCCACTAAGAAAGAGCTGTAGTGCTTGCGGGACTAAGACCATAACGCTTACACGCTGACTACCTAGCAGTTTCAAGAGCGTGTCAGGTGAAAGTGTGCGCGCATAGAGAATACTTGCCCCTGCCGCAAGTAGTGCTATATCTATAGTTAATTCAAACATATGCGATAAAGGAAGAATCGAAAGTGCTCGATCCGTTGTACTAATGTCTATAACTTTAAGTGCGGCTAGAGCGTTGCTCACGATATTTTTGTGGGAAAGCATCACCCCCTTTGGCTGTCCTGTCGTACCAGAAGTAAAAACAAGTTCAGCCAGGTCGTTCTCGTTCACCGGAGGTACTTGTGTGCTATCAAAGTCCTCCTGTGGTAGCAAGTCAATATCAATAAGTGGTACTGGCTGCTCTTTTAATCCTTTATATTGTTTTTCTGTAGTGATGAGAAAGCGTGCTTCTGTCGTCTCGGCGATACGATGAAGAAAGTCTTCTTTACTACTGATATCAAGTGGGACAACAACCATTCCGACAAGGAGCGTTCCCAAATAAGCGATAAGCCAATCAATACGACTAGGACACCAGATAAGTAGACGGTCGCCAGACTTTGTCTGCTGCTTCTGTAAATAGCCAGCAAAACCCTCGACACGTTTTTGCATATCTGCGTATGTTATGCAAGTGATTTCACCTGTTTCAAGTGGTTCTAGTAATGCTGAACGCGTACTAAACCGCTTCGCAGATTGTAGGAATAGTTCTGGAATGGTGGTCATTATCTGCCTCTCTTTATGATCGTTCACTAGAAACGGCATTCGCAATACAACATCATTGTTTTTGCTCAGTAGTATACGCGCCAGAAACTAGAAGAATACTGTGGTGTGCTACCCAATTATAATGCAATGTCAGTCTCTTTGACTAGTGGCTTCACCACTGGACTTAATAAAGGTCTGAACAGGTACGCATATTTTTTGTGCATTCTAACATTTCAGAACACAATGTTTATTATTGTTATTACTCTGTACAATCTATATCCTATGAGTGTATACTAGATCAAATAAATTCTTGTTATACTTTGCTACTCAGAACACCTATTATGCATTGAAATATTTCACAATTGTGTATGATAATTTTTACACATCATTACACGAAAATATGTGAATCTACTATAAAAGATTTCAGTCATTCTTAAATAATCGTCAACAAAAATGTTGACATTGCGATAATAACATGATACACTCTGTCGTATGATGTTTTACATACCCCGTTGTCTTTTTCTACGCGCATACGATATGTGAACGTGTCCTTTTATGAACTGACATTCTAATAAATAGGTATGTGTTTTTCTAATGCAAGTCCAGAAGAAGACATTCCATTTTTTTAGCAACCATGCGAATAGTATGTACTAGTTAAATGGTTGAAAAAACATCTTAACACTATTAAAGGAAATATCGAAAGGAAACTATCCCATGCCATCCCTTGAAACCGCAAACGTAGGGAAGGCTGTAGCTGCCAGAGTTGGAACTAACATTCGTGAAGTCCGTACCAAGTTAGGGATGACTCAAGCTCAGCTTGCTGCCCCCGAATTCTCAATTTCCTACATCTCAGCAATAGAAAGGGGCAAAATTCGGCCCTCACTGAAAGCTCTTTCTATTCTTGCACGCCGCTTAGACGTTCCTCTGACCTTTCTCCTCGAAGGCTCACCATCTGGCGCCGCAGAAGCTAGAGCTGTAGGCTACTCTCCCGCCGATTCAGGTCCAGATCAGCGCGTAGACGTTGACCTGCTTCAGGCTGATGTGCTTGTGCAACAAGGCGCATTCAAACCAGCCGAAGAGTTATTGCTACCCATTCAGGCCGAAAGAATAACAACCGATCAAGTCTATCGACTCTATCTTCTTCGCGGTCAAGTGCATCTTGGCTCTGGCGAATACCAGGAAGCGGTCGTTGATCTCCGCTTGGCATTGTCACAAGGAGAAAGTCTAAACGATAGCGAATATACAGAACGTGCACGAAATTTTCTAGGTAAAGCATATTTTGCCTTGTATAACTACACGCTCGCAATGGAAAACCATCTGCACTGCAATACCGCTATTGAGCAAGGGCTGGTTACAGACCCGGTGTTTTCACTTGATGTCTACAGTAACCTTGCAAATGACTACTTTAGATTAGGTGATCTCGCTCAGGCTGTAACGTACTTTCAGCGCGCCATTGACATGCTCGATGCCGCGAATAGCGACACTCGGAGTTTCGCGCAGAAGTATATGCAGATTAGCCAGCACTATAAGTCTATTGGCAAGCTGGTTATGGCACGTGATTATGCCATGCGCAGCCTTGCCGTCTACGAAATGCGCGACGAGCAACGGCTTGTAGGACTTACCCATCAGAGACTAGGCAAGACGCTTGAGAAGCTAGATCAACTTGATGAGGCCGAACAAGAGTATCATCGAGCAATCGCTATTGAGCGCGCGTTGAATGATGAGGTTGCAGCTTCCATCTGTCATACTGGTCTCGCGGAATTGTTGCTAAAACGTGACAAGGTAGACGAAGCCGAACATGAAGCACAAGAAGCTTTGCAGTTTGCCCAAGCGGGTGATGATGCGCAGACGCAAGGTCAGGCTCTTATCGCATTGGCGCAAATAAGCCATAAAAAGGGCGACTATCCCTCTGAAGATACATTCTTCACGCAAGCATTGGAACTGTTGGATGCAGCAGAAGCACACGAAATTGCTGCCGGTGCCTACTTCCGCTATGCCAATATGCTAGAAGAGCGCGGCGAGGTTCAGCGTAGCCTGACCGCTATCAAGAAGGCGTTCGAGCATCAGCAACGTAAAGGCAAGCGCGGCGACATCGAATAGTCAGCACTTAGTTGGATACAATTCACAAGAAAATGACAGCGTACATGCTGTCATTTTTTTGTGAATTGTATCCAACTGTTTTTTCTTGTACAATGCAAGAAATGAAACGCAGGATTTCGGAGGGCTTTCCAGATGCCATTTACGGCGAATGACTTGCGCTACCACGCCGAGCAGAACTATCCTTTACTGTACGCATATTTGCATCGGCATGCGCAGCGCCATTTAGGGGCACTCAAGTACGATGCGTTCGAGGTTGATGTCGTGGTAGGGCATGTGGTGGAGCAGCTTGTACGTCTCGGTCTTTTCGGTGCCGCGAACACAACACCACTTGGTGCGCTTGATCGTTTAAGTGATGCGCAGTTCTATGCTTTTCTTAATCGTAGTGTGAAAAACAAAGCGATTGATCGTTTGCGCAAACGGCGTCTACAAGTCAATACCACCGCCGAGTTAGAGGGACCCGATAGTGCAGATATGGATGAGAATCCACTGAACGAAGCGGTAACATCAATCTGGGGTACAACCCCCTTCAAGACTCCAGAGGAGACTGCTCTCTTTCTCGTCACCCAGACCGAATTACGCAATCTTTTGAAGCACTGTATTATGGCATTAGGAAGTGCACCACATCAGCTAGAAGCGGTTATCCAGGAACTCCAGGAGCTGGGGGCAGACGATTTGCTTCAAGAGTTACCTACTACTCCACTGGTCTCTAAATCCGTGAAGGATGCACATGCCAGTCAGCATAAGGACCACGCACATAAAAAGCTCCGTCATTGTTTACAAGAGCAAAGCACGAATTTGGCAGTGACCATCGCTTTACGTTTGATTAAGTATGCAACACGCGCCACAACTACCAATGACTATACTGTTAGTGTTCTCACACTCACACAACAGGATATTCCTGAACCGAATGTACGTTCGGGCCTCAAACAATTGGTAGAAGAAAAGATACTCGATTGGCAAGGAGAAGATGTTGTTCATCTTACAACGGCCCAGATGAAGCAAATAACACGCTTCTACAAAGAAGAGTAGGCGCCAGGCTAGATATGACTCTATAATAGGCTTTACGCCTTTGTAATATGCTTTGTGAGCTGCAAGGAGATACAACATGGATAATATTCATTCTGCTTACGACGAGAATACACAGAAATTAGCTCAATGGCTACAAGATGTTGTACGTACTCCTCCTGCTGCTCCGTCTGAACAGGCATCACCTACGCCCTCCGGTACAAATACACAAAAAAGTCCTATTACGGGTGAGCGCGATATTCAACTAGAGCTGTTACTACAAGATAGTAGTTACCATAAATACTTCTATCAACAGCTTCCTGATTTTGTGCTTGCACTCCTCAATAATGACCCACAGGCTGCAACACAGTATGCTCCATTGCTGTATCATCTCGCTGGTTGCTCCATTTGTCATCAAAGTTACCTGGAAATTTACGATGCGATGCGTGCCGCCCTGTATCCTCGTGAACCGCGCCCCATTCTTGGGCAAGGCACGCGTACTCTTGAGGCAACACCTCAACGTATGCTATCGCATCTCTGTCAAGCATGGATCACACAGGCCGAGGCGATTCTGCGCGAAGCTCGGCATGATAAGACGAATGACGATAGTGCCGCAAGAGTCCTGTTACAAGCAGCTATCCAACTCAGTGCGCGTATCAAGCAGGACAGTGTACGCCAGCAAGCTCGACATGACCTTGTACGTGTTGCGACACTTTTTGATGCTCCCGATGTTCCTCAAACAAGTCCGGCGGATCACACCTTTACTCCTGTGCTTGCCGGACCAAGGGGTGTAACGCGGCGTGGCAAGAAATCCAGTACATTGTCACAAGCAAAAGAGGGAACCCCAAACCAGCTTGCGCTTGTCTTACAATCACAAAGGTTAGAAGGTACCGTCGTACAGCGTGGGCAAACGCTAGAACTTCACCTACAAGACCTCGATGCATCACTGCAAGGCCATTTTGTTTCTACCTCAATCGCGCTTGGTTCACTCATTGAACCGATACGCTGGCTTGGTGGCAATCCACGAGCCATTCGTAGTACTGTTCCTGTTGATACAACTGGCACTCTGATTATGCCACTCGGCGAGACAGAACTACGTCTGAGCGTGCCCGAAGAACGCAATCTATTAGAGACCACATTCTTGTTACTAGAGGTGAGGATAGCTGATTACTAAGGTGATAGTGAACGTGGCAGCTTCAAACCCTAAGTGCCGGTG
>CAXUIS010000090.1:16480-17216 GCA_964250915.1 uncultured Ktedonobacteraceae bacterium
CACCGGCACTTAGGGTTTGAAGCTGCCACGTTCACTATCACCTTAGTAATCAGCTTCATTTGGTTTAAAATCGACGGTGCCGCTTTTACCACCGCTCTTTTGTGCGACGTAGGCTTGTTCAAGGGTGATCGTAGTATCCACACCTTTACACATATCATAGATGGTGAGGGCAGCAACGGTAACGGCCGTGAGTGCCTCTACATCGACTCCGGTTTTGTAGGTAGTGCGTGTTCGTCCTACAATGAAAATGAGTCCTTGCGCGCTATCAAGCGTGAATTGCAGGTCGATATGTGTCATTGGCAAGGGATGGCAGAGTGGAATAAGCTGTGGTGTTTGCTTGGCTGCCATGATCCCTGCTATCTTGGCTACTTCGAGCACGCTCCCTTTCGAGATTTGGTTGCTTTCGATAAGCTGTAGTGTGCTGGGAAGCATACGTACACGCCCGTGCGCGATAGCCTCACGGACCGTTTCAGGACGATCTGTTACGTCTACCATGTGAATGTTGCCACTCTCATCCAAATGCGTAAGCTGTGCTGGTGTATCTGCCATATAGAATTTGCCCTTATACATGTTGACAACGAAATGCGACAACATCACCTGTAGGGACCGATGATGCTCTTTAACAAATCAATTGCGCCCCTACAACCGACATCTCCATATGAATTTGTTAAACAGCATTATCACGTCCTTATTGGTATAGTCAATCGGTACAAGGACGTGATACATCGGTCCCTAC
>CAXUIS010000091.1:0-6644 GCA_964250915.1 uncultured Ktedonobacteraceae bacterium
TCGTGTTTTGCTTGTGGTCAAGCATTGGATACGCCATCGCTAGCTGCACTTCCTGCTCAATTAGATGAAACCATACTCAAGCATCGCTACCATCTCTTGAGTCGCTTAGGACAAGGTGGCATGGGGTCTGTTTACAAAGCTGAAGATACTGATTTGGGCAATCGACTTGTCGCTATCAAAGAGATGAGTCAAAAGGGGTTAAATCAACAAGAGGCGAGTGAGGCTACTGATGCATTTAAGCGCGAAGCACACCTTCTTGCTAGCTTATTGCATCCGAACTTGCCGCGTATCTATGACCACTTTTCTGAACATGGACGCTGGTATCTCGTCATGGACTTTATCGAGGGGCAAACACTTGAAGATTATCTTACACAAAAGAGTGGAACGCTCTCTATTGATGAAGTGCTGGCTAATGGTATACAGCTCTGTAGTGTCCTCAACTATCTGCATACTCGCCAGTCGCCTATTGTCTTCCGCGATCTCAAGCCAAGTAACATCATGCGTACCTCTGACAATCAACTTTATTTAATTGATTTTGGTATCGCCCGTCACTTTAAGCCAGGCCAAGTCAAAGATACTATTGCCTTTGGTTCACCAGGCTATGCTGCACCGGAGCAGTATGGAAAGGCACAGACAGGACCAAGCGCGGATATCTATAGCCTCGGTGTCGTGCTTCATCAGATGCTCACAGGCGACGATCCTTCGCTAAAACCATTTTTCTTTGCTCCACTTCAGACGAGAAGACCGAGGCAACTGCAACCTCTACTTAACTCAATGCTCCACATGGATGCGAGCAAACGCCTCAATGATGCACTCGTGGTGAAGCAAAAACTACAAGAAATCGCACAACAAGACCCTTCAACCTATGCACCATCATTGCAGCCAGTACAACAAGCCATGCAAACTCCACCAGTAATACCAACACCTCCAACCTTTCAAACGATAAAAACAGTGCCAACTCCACCTGTACAACGCTCTCCAATTGGTGAAGAGTTGATCACATATACGAAGCATGCAGATTGGGTTGCGGACCTCGCATGGTCGCCAGATGGAAAATATATTGCGTCAGCTAGTTATGATAGAACGGTTCAGGTTTGGGAGCCGCCTACAGGTAAGTTAAAAACGCTGTATATGGGGCACAATGGTTTCTGGGCAAAAGGACGCGTAAACGCAGTGAGTTGGTCACCAGATAGCACTTGTATTGTCTCTGGTAGTGATGATAGGACAGCCCAAATTTGGGATGCAAGTACTGGCAAACAGCTTTTCGTCTATCGTGGACATAGTGCAGGTGTGGGTGCGGTTTCATGGTCTGCCAATAACAAGTATATTGCATCAGCGAGTGGTGTTGCTACTCATGTGTGGGACCCTCGTACAGGTGGTACTCTCAGAAGCGATATAGGCTTTAATCGTGGTGTACAAACACTGGCATGGTCGCCTGATAGCACCCTGCTGGCTATTGGGGTACGAGACAATATGGTCTATGTCTATGACTTTGCAAAGGGGCAAACCGATAAGCAATATGCTATCAACTATCGAGAACATAGCGATTTTGTGCAAGCACTAGCGTGGTCGCCTGACAATCAGTTGATCGCTTCCGCTAGTAATGATAAAACAGTGCGTATCTGGGACCCATACACTGGTCAAACCTTACTTACATATAGAGGTCATACTTACGCAGTAAAAGCAGTTGCGTGGTCGTCCGATGGTATGTATATTGCGTCCGCAGGGGTCGATGAAACCGTCCAAGTTTGGGAGGCACGAACAGGCCGCTTGTCCTTTACCTACAAAGGCCATTTTGCAGTCGTGTATGCATTAGCTTGGTCAAACGCTGGAAGATATGTTGCATCTGGTGATGCGCACAATGTAGTGCATGTGTGGCGCGCAGTGTAGGGGCTATAAATCATTTAGTAATAGGAAGGCGGTAACTTTTCGTTGCCATCCCATACATCTTCATCGCCTCTATTATACACACCACTTCGCATCGAGACTCCGGGCAAAAATCGGTCAAGAAACGTTCTTTTCCTTGCAGGACTTGCGTTAACTTGCCTCTCGCTATTAGGTCGTAGAAGGAACGAGACCTGTGCACAACCCCAAAGCAAGACAACCAGCACGAGAAACCAGAGCAATTGGCTAGTCGTTTCAAATCCAAGTAGCCAAAACAAGACGCCCAGCCCCGCTAAAATTCCGATGCCAACGAGTGTTCTTACCTGACGGTTACTTTGAAGTCGAGGTCGCTGAGATGAACGAGCACGCTTACGTTGTGTAGAGGGATATCCACGAAGCGAGACCGCAACCTCTGCGCAACACCACAGCACAGCTATAACGACAAGTAGCCATAATACAAGACTTACATGTTGATATTCTAGTTCCCAAAATACTAAGCCAAGTATTCCTACAACAAGTGCGCTGAGAAGCACTATCCCCTGCCTTTTCATGGAGATGTCCCTTTTTCTCTTCTGCCGTTTCGTTCACGCTGTCTCTCTCCACTCTACCACATTTATACCTCACGCAATGGTGAAGCTGGATCGTTCTGTAAGAGATAGAGCAATCGTGCGCTTGGAGTGATGGAAGTAGCAATGGCACCGCCGAGAATACTCGCGCGTTCCTCTTCGCTGAGCTCATGTGATGGGTCCCAACTGTATCGCTTGAGGTCTACATGTCCATCTGTAGAGAAGACAATGCCCTCGTCCTCTAACAATTGGCGCATCTTGCCGCGTTGTCCGAAGGCCCAACTGCCCGTTAGCTCCCCTTTGCTACTCACAACGCGCTGTGCTGGCACAGCCTCTATAGGCGATTCATTCATTAGCCAGCCAATCATCCTTGCTCCACGTGGATAGCCAAGCACTTTGCCAATCGCGCTATAAGTTGTAACACGACCAGCAGGGCACGCTTTCACTAGTGCAAAGACGTGCGACATGAGTGTAGCGACTTGCTCACGGAAAAGAGTTGCTTCGTCGGACATAAACGCTCTCCTTATTTGCTATCCTCTCCTCAAAAATTGTAGCACCATCTTTGCTAGTTCTAGCACGCTATGAAAGCCAATCACGCCCAATGCACAGCATGCCAGCACAATATGTACGTACCGCCACCATTGAATGATGCGGCGCGCTGCTCTTTGACGAGTAAGCGAACGATGCAGTACAGTTCTCTTAGTAAGTACCTCATAGGCTTGTTGGAAGTCGCCTTGCTCTTGTGGCATGACTTGAGGAAGAGTATCTTTATTAGCCTGTAGAAAATACTGCTTGAATACTGTTGATTTACCTGCACATAGACGCTCAAGCAACAGGTCTAGCTCGTGTATCCGTGCCTCGACAGCCTGAATGATGCCAACACCATTGCTGCTTGCCTCTGTCGCAATGACACGCGCGAGCCATGTATCGAGCAGGCGTCCAACAATACCACTTACAACGAGCAAGATGAGGCTGTACAGCGCGCTCGTGCCTGCATCACCCTCAGTAAACATAGAGAGTCTAAATGAGGAGGCATTCAGATCAAGAATATACAAGTAATTCTCATGTAATAACGCTATCAGGATAGCACATATACCAAACCAAGTGTGCAACCATAACCAGCTCTGCACACTTCCAGGCAGTACGCGCACAAAGCGTCGTCTAAGCGAGTAGGACGCTACAAGAAGTACCAACCCAAAGGCGATTATTCCAAACAGGCGAAACGGGTCATTCAGTGGGCCAGGATAGGGTACCGTTTTGAGTCCGACAAGATACCATAGGTAGACACCAGCATAGAGAACTATCGAAAGGATAAGCCAGAACCAGGCCACCCGCGTCAACGGTGTTTTCCATATTCTTCGTGAAAGTTGTTTTAGGGATTGAGGTTTACTTGCTAACGACATGTTATTTTCTCTTTATCTACTGTAGGGACCGATATATCGCGTTCTCTTGGATTACCAGTACCGAGAGAGGACGCGATATATCGGTCCCTACACGTGCCGTATTTGTTATCGTCGTAGTAATATCTCTTCGGTTGAGCCAAAGAAAGCTGTTGGTTGCACACGAATTGCAGCTCCGGTTGGGCACGCCTCTACACATGCTTGATCTTTATAGCCTGCGCACAAATCACATTTGATGGCTATCTTCTTACGCAATTCTTCTATGGCATCACGGGGCGGCGTAAGTGGACCTGCGGCAAGATTACTTCCTGTAGCGAATGCGGTAACGCCGTTAAGCATGGGTAGGTTAGGACGTTTGCGTTCCTTCACAATGCCCTGCGTGAAAATAGCACGAAAGCGTTGCCAGGAAGATTGCTCGTCACGTGTATTGCCCTCGTCTACATCCACGATTGAGATTGCACCGTAAGGGCAACGTTCCGCACAGATACCGCAACCGATACAGCTTTCCGTGATGTAGACCTCTCCATCAGGTAGGCGCGCAATACCTGCACGACTACATAAGAGACATACGGGGTCCTGACATTGACGACAGGCCGTAGCGATGCTGATATTGCCAATCACCATACCTTTACGGTTCATACGCGAATGTCCATGTCGTCGTTCGCATGCCTCTTCGCACTCGTTACAGTGAATACACTTGTCCAGGTCTATTAGCAACACCTCGGTTCCTTCGACCACACCGTCATTGACAAGCGCATGCAATCCCTGAGCGCGTACGCTTTCTGGTTGTGGCAGTACAGGCACGAGATGCTTGAGCGAGTCTTTTGCCAGAATATCCGTTTGAAGTGTCGCAGTACTGGTGATGTATTCGCGTAGCCGTAAGGCAAAACGCTGCTTGACTTCGGGATAACGCTGAAAAATCGCTTGCACTGCTTGATGGGGCACCTCAGCTATACGTGTGCGATTGATGGACGTAACGGTTACGGCACGTCCATCACCTAGTAAGTCGAGGCCACCCGCGAAATAATCGCCGCCCTGTCGATAGGCAATAATGCGTTCATTCGAGTTGCTACTGCCACGTCTCTCTTGTACACGTCGTGCCACTTTGACAAAGCCTTCGAGCAGAATATGCAGTGTTTCGCGTGCTGGACGCCCACTGTGCTCTTCTGTGAAAAGAGGCGCGTTGCGTTCGTAGTGCTGTATACGCGACTGCGCGAAGAGGTACTGCATATCGGAGTCAGAGATACCTTGAAAGAGTGCCATCTGCTTCAGAATTGCGAGAGTGGAATGTCCACGATTCACCTGCTCAAACCGGAAACGGACTCCTGGGGCTAATTCGATCAGACGTTGTATTGCCTGTTCAGGAACACGGAGCAGTAGTGTTGGAACCTGCGCACTCGCTGTGGTTGTGTATTGCTGACCTGTCAGCATCCCGTATTCCCCGATGCATTCGCCCTGTGAATGTAGGGCTACGAGCAGTACTTGCCCCGCTTCATCTGTCATAGATTGCGCAATACTACCTTCAAGAATACAGTAGAGGTCGCGTCCATATTCGCCCTCACGAAAGACATATTCTCCTGGTCTCACTACATGAAGATGCGAAGATGCGAGCAGGTGCAAGAGATAGTTGTCCGGCACTATGGAGTCGTCAGAGAAGACACGCTGAACACGCAGTCGGGTCAGAAGCAGGGGTAGCGTCCACCCTGCTGGTACAATATGTGCAAGAGAGTCTGGCTCTGGACGTTCTTGCCATGATGGACCAAGGCGTTGTTTGAGCGAGAGCATCAGCAGATCGCGGTGATTATCGACTGGACATACGGGTACGCATGAGCCACACATAACGCATTCATGAGTGAAGCGCGCTACATGCGGCGCGACATCGGGTGTAGCGGTGGCGGAATTGAGGTCAGCGATACTTACTTGTGAGGATAGTGGTACAGGGCAAACGCGCATACAGCGATCACACCCGATGCACATGTCAAGCTCGAACTGTACCCGCTCCTTTGCTAGCGTTTGTACATCGGTACGATGCGTCATTCCTGCTACATGCAGTGTTTGCGCATCATGTGTATCTACTGTCGCCTTTCGTGTCTCAAATCGAAATTGGATATCTCCAAACCGTAGTATATCCTTTGGTTGTAGCGAATGAACGTTCTTCCCTATAAGCCGTACATCATTGAGAAACGTCCCGTTAGAGCTTGCCATATCACGCACTACATATTGCCTGTTATGTGCTTGTAGGATTTCGGCATGTTGACGTGACACGGAGCGATGATAAATATTCACCGTTGCGTCTGGACTACGACCTATTGTAATGCGCTCGTTTCCATCATCAAAGGTAAGGCGTGTCTCAACGAGTTTAACCGCGATCTCTGAATGTGGAATAGGCACCAGCAGAGCATCTACTTCTTGTTGCGCATCAAGATATTCGTCGAGCGAGAAGTCATCGGCGAAGAGACGATGGAGGACTGGAGCGAGGCTCACACGTTGCTCAAGCGCACGCTTAAAGGCGAGCGCGTTTTTGCGTTCACCGAGGAAGAGCAGACCTACAGGAATGCCGTGTTGTAACAGTACCTTGCGATAACTACGCGGTCCCGGCGGAGCGATAATCTCTTGAAAAAGAGGCCCACGTGAAGGTTGTGTGCTCGTACCAATTGAGACAAAATCAAGTCCACACAAGAATGTTGCATTGTAGAATGCCTCTGCTACTTGTTGTCCAGAAGGCAGGGAGACCGCAAGAGTCTCCCCTACACTTAGGACTTGTAGGGGAGACTCTTGCGGTCTCCCTGCCTTC
>CAXUIS010000091.1:6654-16778 GCA_964250915.1 uncultured Ktedonobacteraceae bacterium
CCCGCGCCCCCCCCAACCCCCCCCCCCAACCGCCAAAATCTGGGGGCCCGCGGCTTGCGGTCTCCCTGTTTTATTTAAACCGTGTAGACCCTGCGTCTCCTCGTGAAGCATGGCATGTGCGGCCGTTTGTGCCTGCTGAATGGCTGGATACCATTGACCAATAACACGAGTCTTGCCAGTCAGTGCGTCGGTTGTTTCAATGACATCACCAGCAGCATAAATATCGGGCATATTCGTGTGCATCGCTGCATCAACCTTGATACCATAGCCACAAGCGATACCACTTTGGCGCACGAAGTCTATATTGGGCTGAATACCGATTGCAATTAATACGAGGCCACATGGAATGTGTTTTCCATGCGTCGTAACTACCTGCTGTACTTGTCCATTCTCCCCTAGAATCTCGGCAATCTCTTCATTCGTTTGGACATCAATACCAAGACGGTGCTCTTCTTGCAATACCATGTCAGATGCTGTGGAGTCTAAGACGTCAGACCAGAGCGTTTCGTGGCGCAGCAGGTGCGTTACTTCGTAGCCCTGATGCGCTAACGTCTCCGCACTCTCAAGCGCAAGCGTGCCACTACCGCATACAACAATGTGTTGTGTCGTCTGCAAACGTTGCACAACCTGCTGATAGTCGGCAACGGTGCGAAGTGTGCTGACTCCTGCTAATGTAATGCCTGGACAGGTAAGTTGATGCGCTTGTGCTCCATGTGCAAGAAGCAGTTTGGAATAGTCGATATATTGCCCATTATTCAGTTGGACTTTATGTTGTGTTGGGTGTATCGCTACGACGCGTCCCACCACAAAGCGGATACGCTGCTGCTTATAAAATGTGGATGGACGCGCCCACAATTTTTCCTCTGGTACGTGCCCACCGAGATAATCTTTTAAGGCAGGACGATAGTACACCGGAAACGGCTCATCCGCAATGATGGTAATCAAACACGTAGCATCTTCGGTACGTAGGGTTTCGGCAGCCGTCACGCCAGCAATCCCATTTCCAATAATTACATACTCTGACTGCTTCCCCAACGAAAAGACTCCTTCTTGATAAGAACTGTTATGCAAGTTAAAAACTATATCTGATTAACTGTCAAACTCAATGTTTCACCGAAACCAGGGCACGCGCTGCCTTTGACAAATGGACTTTGACGGCCCCTACAGATAGTATGCACAGAAGTCTATATACATGAGATGAGAAATACATGAAAGTAGGACAATAGTGCTATCACACAGCACGTACAGGTTACGGTGTAAGAGGCATCCCCTCCCACAAGTCCTATCTCATGCATAAGAAAATTGACGCATTATGACATATCCGATACACTATAGCTCAAGAGAAGAACACAAAAATGCAAGCTATTGCGATTAGAAATAGATTAAAATGCGTATATCGGAAAGCGTCTAGGGGGTACTCATGTCATCATTACTAATGACGGATTCGTTGACGGGGCAGAACGTTGGACCATATCAAATATTGCGTTCTCTTGGACATGGTGTATTGAATGCAGTCTATGAAGCACGCCATGAGAGCACACAGCAAGTATGCATCTTGACACTATTTCTAATTCCCGAAGCATTTCCAGCACCGATACGTCAACGCTTTTTGGCACGTTTTGCATATGAAAGTACTATGCTGGTGAAACTACAGCATCCCTATATTCTGCCTGTACAAGATGTGGGCGAGTATGCAGGCAATCCTTATCTGGTAAATCCTAACGTCAAAGGGAGTTCAGTTGCGAAGTTGCTCAAGCAAAAGGGGCGTCTCACGCCCGAACAAACGTTAGAGTTGCTCAAACGAATAGCAGATAGTATCGACTATGCGCATAGCAACGGTGTTTTGCATGGTACATTGAGTCCTGCTAATATCCTGCTGAACGATACCGTACAGATCGCTGGCTTTGGACTTATGAACATGCTCACCATACATGGTCTTGAGGATGCTACGCAAGGGCCGCAACCTGCTTCCCGCAGTATCGTGGGTACAGCACTTGGTACGCAGGGATATATCGCGCCTGAGATTACACAGGGGAAATCATTTGACGGACGTATAGATATCTATGCTCTTGGTATACTCTTGCTGGAACTCTTGTATGGTTCATCTCCTTTTAACGGAACACGTAATTCTGCAACATCCTCTATACAAGCACCACGTCTTTCTGCTCTATGCCCCGAACTTCCTGCAAGCCTTGACGCCGTTATTCAACAGACGGTAAACCCTGATCCAATGCAACGTATTCAGTCCGCAGGAGCACTTGCAACGCTGTTTGCCCAGGCACTCAACGCTCAGCAAGCTACAGCACCGCAACCTGTCGTCGTGACACAAAAGGTAGTTCTCGATCCACAAATTACGCTTCCAAATGCGGTCGATTGGTTTGTCAAAGAGGATACTCCTACAGGCAAGTGGCAACTCATTCCACCTGTCACAGCACACACAGCAGCGATACGTCCGACGAATCCGCAAGAAGAAACGCTGATAGAGAATAACAGTACACAAACGGATGATACGCAGTCTATCGACCCCTTTGTCTGGTGGTCGAGCATGACAGCATCACAGGTTGCGGAACAGGCTCCTGGTACATTTGCGAAGACAACACAACGTCCCCAGGCATCAAAGAAGCGTATTGTAGCACAAAAGCAGAGCCGCAGACGCGTGGTAGCTATGCTTGCTGGTGGAGGTGTTGTGGCACTCGGCGCGCTTGGCTTTGGGGGTGTGACGCTTGCGCATGTGTTACAACAACATCCGCAGCAAAGTGCGACGACAAATACCGCACAACAGTCTGTCGCAACAATGGCTCCAACTTCAGCCCCAACGCAGAATACGGGAGGTGCGGCACAGACAAAGCCAACTGCGACAGCAAAACCGAAGCCTACTGCGAAGCCAACACAAGTGATTCAGGCGACACCTACTGCTGGTACTACCGTACAATCAACACCAACTACCCAGCCTACAGTACAACCAACGGCGCAACCGACGCAACAGCCTACAACTACACCGCTACCACAACACACAGGAACTGTGATTGGCTCTACTGGCATGGGTACTAATGCGTCACAAAACTTCACCAATCCCGCAAACGGCTCTGACAGCATTCTTATACATCTTCCAAATGGGAACTTCGTTGCCTATAACAAAGCATGTACGCATAGGGGTGTGCCTGTCTATTATGATAGTGGCTCACAACAGCTGAAATGTCCCGCGCACGGTGCTATCTTCGATCCGGCGAATGAGGGTAGTCCTGTGTCTGGACCTAATAATGGTCCGCTGGCAAACGTCGCTATTCGCGTTAACGGTGATGGTACGATTACAACAGGGTAGGAAGTATCTTGTAGGCGTCCGTCTACTTGAAGAGGATTTGTGAATCTCTCTCTTGGTCTGATAAACTAGTAGCATAGAGAGCTAGCTAGAGCAGAAAGAGGGAACTGGCATCGTGGAGTATTCACAAGAAGAGCTTATCGAAAATATGAATAGTAACCGTGCAGAGTCGATCTGGAACATTCTTGACATTAAGCTAGTGGAGGCGCGAAAGGATCGCGTGGTAGCGACAATGCCAATCGGACCCCAACATAGGCAGCAGGTAGGCTATTTACACGGTGGTGTTTCTGTCGTACTTGCGGAGTCGCTTGCCTCATTTGGCAGCGTGTTGAACATTGATGCGAACAAGCAAATGGCTTTCGGCTTAGAGATCAATGCCAACCACCTGCGCCCGAAACGCGAAGGCACTTTAACCGGAACTGCGACTCCCATCAGCCGCGGACGTACCACACATGTCTGGGATATTAGAATTACCGATGAGCAAGACAAATTGGTTTGCATTTCGCGCTGCACTGTTGCCATTGTAGACCGTCCGCCCGACAACGGTAATCCGCTTGTCAAGCCAACATAGAGCGTTGAGTGAGAGCAGTAGCGTGAGTAGGACGACCACATGTCGCCCTACTCATTATGTATGGATATCTAGGCTGCTGAGAGATTGAGGACTTGACGTACAATCTCCTCATCTGAGGCTATAGTTATCTGACGAAAAAGTAGAGTGAGCATATCAGGCTTGTTAATTTGTTTCACCTGCCTCGCTGCCAACTCTGAAAGGGCAGGGAAACGTAACTCTACTGTTGTGACCAATGCAGCCTGTAGTGCCTCGACTTTCCCCTTCGCTTCGCCTTCGGCAAGCCCTTTCGCTTCGCCTTCGGCAAGCCCTTTCGCTTCGCCTTCGGCTCTGCTTTCTGCACGAATCCTTTTTATTTTGGAATTTTCTTCCCACAACTGGTCATACATATTCAGTTTCTCCTGTATTTTGTTCTTCTCCTGTTGCGGCACAGTATCGGTTCGCTCTAGGAATATTTCCATCCAAATCAGTTGTTGCGATAGTGCTATTTCATCACCCTCATAAAAAACTTTGAATACTTTATCCGCACGTATCGTCGGTCTGATAACTTCGACATTTACCGTTTCCTGATAGATAGCTCCTGGCAATAGTACCGCAATAATCTCTTGAGGTTGTTGTAATATCCACTCTTTCAGGGTCGAGTCATATGCTTGTGATTGTTGCGTTTTTTCGTCTGCCATGTGTAGTTCCTACAACATCTTTTGACGCAATAATATCATGTTTATGCTCAACATTCAATGCAAACATTGAACATCTTCATTGTAAGTCTTGCATCACAGCCGCTAGATTCTCATAGACATGTTCAGGAGTGAATGGTGAGATTTCCAGGTCTTTGCGGCTGTCTTTGCCAGAGAGGACAAGCAGGGTGTGAGTCTTTGCGGCTAAGCCACCAGCGATATCGGTATCGAGGCCATCGCCGATCATGACTGTTTCGTCTGGCTGACTATTGAGGGTACGCATAGCTTCTTGTAGAAGAGTGGGTTGAGGCTTGCCAACAACCTCCGGCTTTGTACTGCTAGAGGCTTCAATGGCAGCTACCATCGCACCACATCCAGGAATGATATCACCCTCGATAGGAAGTAAAGGGTCACGATTGATGGCAATAAAGGCGGCACCACCACGTATTGCAGTCACTGCTCCTGTAAGCTTCTTATAGTCGAATGTGCGGTCAAGGCCAACGAGGACGGCTTCGGCGAGATGACTTGCGGGAGATGCGGGATTGGCAGGTACTTTCTCTGGCTGTTGCTCTTGCTCGAACACATGAAGGTCGTATGATCTGACGATATCAAGTAAGGGTTGCTCACCTACAACATAAATCGTTCCGTTGGGGAAACGACGCGCAATATTTTTGACCGCCGCTTGAGCCGCACCAAGCACATGTGAGGCATCAGTTGCAATACCGAGACGCGCAAGTTTGGCGATGACCTGCACCTCGCTGGCGAACGAGTTGTTGGTGAGGAAAAGGTACTTTTTATGTGTCCTGTCTAGCCATGCAATAAACTCTTTTGCGCCAGGAAGCAGCGTTTCGCCTCGATAGACAACGCCATCGAGGTCAATGAGATAGGTCGTGTATGATGGTAGCATGAATTTTAGTCTCTCAGGAGCTGTTCGCGGATGGCAACAATCTCGCGCCGTAGGGCGGGATTGAGATTGACATCGCGTTCTATCTTTTCGCAGGCATGTAGCACTGTGCTGTGATCGCGTCCACCGAAGAGTTGTCCGATTTCCAGCAATGATGCCTGTGTTTCTTGACGCATGAGATACATCGCAATTTGACGTGGTGTCACGATATGTTTATCGCGTTGCTTACCACACATCTCGTCTAGCGAGACGTGGTAATATTCCGCGACTGCTTCCGCAATCTGCTTGCTTGTCAAACGCGACTCATGTGCATCGTTGCCCAGTGAGGACATGGCAGCACGAGCGACATCCATTGTCAGGTCGGTACGATGCAGTTGTTGATAGGCCATCAAGCGGTTCAGACAGCCCTCAAGTTCACGAATGTTTGTTTGTACACGACCCGCGATATATGCAATGATGTCGTCGGGAACACGATAGCGTAACAGGTCAGCCTTGACGCGCAGAATAGCCATACGCGTTTCCAGGTCTGGTGGCTGAATGTCCGCGATAAGGCCCCACTCGAAGCGCGAACGGAGTCGCTCTTCCAGGCTGACAATGGCCTTCGGTGGTCGATCACTACAAATCACAATCTGCTTGCTCATTTCATGCAAACTATTGAATGTATGAAAAAACTCCTCCTCCGTCGATTCTTTGCCTGCGATAAACTGAATATCATCTACCAGCAAAATATCGACCGAGCGATACTTGGCGCGGAACTCTTCTGTGGTGCGATAGCGAATGGCGTTGACAATCTCATTGGTGAATTGCTCTGATGAGACATAGAGCACTGCTAAACCTGTATGTACGCCTTGATGACCAATTGCGTGTAGCAGGTGTGTCTTGCCCAAGCCTACACCGCCATACAGGAAGAGGGGATTGTATGATTCACCAGGTGCCTCGGCGACTGCAAGCGATGCTGCATGGGCAAGACGGTTGCTATTTCCGACAATAAAGGCATCGAAGGTATAGCGAGGATTCAGACGATTATGCATAAGAATATTCGCCCTCTGCTCGTTATCCCACTCCTCTAACGAATCAATTGAGTTTGTACGCATGTAACGAAGCTCTGGTTGTATTGGTGCTACGGTGCTGGGCTTGGCATCGTAGTAGGCATAGTTACTTTGTTCATAGTCTGCTGACGATGTATTGTTCTCAAATGCGTCCGTTCTAAACTCTTGCTCTCTGATATGTTCCTCATCGTGTTGTGCTACTGTCACCGTCATAATCGTAACATGCTGTCCCGTCACTTCCATCAGAATATCTTCGAGAGAGCGACGCCAGCGTGTATTGATGACATCACGGGCAAGATCATTAGGGACTTGCAGCACAAAGTACGCCCCAGGCTCCTGTGAGTCAGCATCAATATCGTCGGTTGTGGCATTTTGCATTGTGGAAAGATGCGCTTCTTGTAGCCATGCTTTTGAGGCTGCATCAACGGGCGTTTCTTCCAAGCGTTCGAGCGTATCATGCCAAATAGTAGCAGTGTTCACGAGCATTTCTCCCGCAGCTAAACTTGGTCGCCAGCAACAACGGCGACGCACTCAATTTCGACGAGTGCTTTGCGTGGCAACTCGACAACCGCAATAGTTGAACGCGCGGGCTTCGTCTCTTGAAAATATTCTGCATAGACTGTATTCATGGCTTGAAAGTCACTCATGCTTGTGAGAAAAACAGTTGTTTTCACCACATTATTAAGGGAAGTTCCAGCACTTTCCAAGACCGCTTGCAGGTTTTGAAAGACACGGTGTGTTTGTGTCTGTACATTATCTCCAGTAAGTTGTCCGCTAGTGGGGTCAAGTGCGACCTGACCGGAGGTATACACGAAGTTGCCATAGCGAACTGCCTGGTTATACGGACCGATAGCAGCAGGTGCTTGTGGAGTATTGATGGCTGTAATTGATGATGTTGAATTATGTTCCATAAAGCATTTCCAATTAAGAAGGTCTACAAGAGGCAAAAAAGCCTTGTTAACAATAAAGAACGTATAGAAGAGACGAGTTATGACGAGTATGGGCGGCGTCCTAATGGCGGTACTTGGCTCTTGCCGTCTGCGCTCATCGAATATCCTCTGGAATATGGTCTTGCCGGTTGCGCTACCTGATTGCCGCGTGCAAGTTCACGAGCACAATTGCGTAGTGCCTGCTGCATCTCGGCTGCGGAATCGAAGCGGTCTTCTGGCTCTTTCTCCAATACACGCAGCACAAGTTGTTCAAGGATGGGTGGGATGGCAGGATTTCGTGCACGTAGTGATGGCGGATTTGCCGATGCGTGTTGCATAGCGATAGAGACAGCTGTCGGACCAACAAAGGGTGGCTGTCCGGTTAGCATTTCAAACATGACCACGCCCAGCGAATACAGATCAGAAGATGCAGTGAGGGTCTCGCCTCGTGCTTGTTCGGGCGAAAGATAATCGGCAGTACCAAGCACTATACCACTGTTGGTCAAGCCTGCATCTTCCGCGACGCGCACGATACCAAAGTCTGTCAGTTTTACCAGTACACCACGATCAATAATGCCACTGGATGGGCCACCATTGAGGACAAGCATGATATTTTGAGGTTTGATATCACGATGAATAAAGCCGCGTGCATGAGCGACCTGTAAGACGGAGCACACCTGTTCCGCGATCTCTATGGCCTCACGAGCCTGGAGGTTTCGCCGTTGCCCAACCAGTTGTTTTAATGTCGGGCCTGGAATGTACTCCATGACCAGAAAATAGTGTCCAGCTTCCTCTACAAAATCGTAGATCGTGACGGCATTGGGATGCGCGAGTGCGGCGGCGGCACGAGCTTCGCGGCGGAAGCGTTCGACTGCACGTGTATCATTTTTGTCCAGAGAGCGCAGTACTTTGATTGCTACGATCCGCTCGACGCGATTATCCCAGGTTTTGTAGACGCTCGCCATACCACCTGTCGCAATATGTTCGCGTATCTCATACCTGCCTGCAATAGGTTTGTCTCCAAATTGATTCAACGTTCCACCTCAAACAACCTGGGTAGTGTAATGACATGTCGTGTCAGTCGCTAGTATACCATTAATGTATTATGGCGTCCAGAACGGGCGAGAATCTCCGTCGATACCACCAGAAGTCAGTTGTACAGGACTGCCCTGTAACGTGTATACACCAGTCTTGCTGTTCCGTGTGACTGTGGCAAGCCAGATATTATATTCGTTATTTGTATAGCTCAGATAGGCTATTTGTTTCCCATCCGGGGACCACACGGGCTGACTGACAAATTGTTGTGTCAGTAAGCGTGAAGCCTGCTTATACGGTGCTAATGCCTCCTGCTCAACCGTCGGATTGTTCGGGCTGCTTGTCACATCCTGCTGTGGAAGTGGCATAACGTACAGGCTCATCTGACCATTGCTTTCACGTTGTATATACGCGAGAGAATTTCCATCGGGCGCGAAGGCTGGTTGTATATTCTGTACCGCTGTATCGTTTGGTGTAAGTGCAACTGATGGGTCAAAGCCTGAGCCTTCGGTACCGGGGCTATATTTGCCAGGATTATTGGCAATCGCATTAGCATTTTCCAAGTACACCTGAATGACTTGTTTTGTGCCTGTCTTGTCATAGGTATAATGCGTATACACAATCTGATCTGGATGCCCTGGACGGTACGTTGCATCACGATTGCCACCATCACCATAATCGGCATACGCGACATCCTGCGGTTTGCTTGTTGGATTGCTCAATGGTACTGCGAATACCTGTAAGTCAAGCATCGGTGCATTTTGTCCTGTCGCGCTATACCAATCCTCTTTCTCAAGGTCGCTCAAAAAAAGTATTTTTGTGCTATCCGCCGACCACATAGGTTGGGCATACCAGTAGTATGTATTTTTAATAAACGCACCATCCTGGTAAAATTTCCCTTGCCCACTACGTAGGGGAGTCCAGGAGCCTCCCTGTACTGGTTTATATACGAGGTCGGAGTAGTTTTTGTAACGTATAACGGCGGCAATCCACTTGCCATTTGGCGAAATAGCGGGATCGCGGAAATCATTGTTCGTCGTGATCTGTTGTACTTCGCGTTTGCCGTTGAGTGCGAAAAGTGTACGCCCCTGCGTGAAATACAATGTGCCTTTGAACAGAAAAGAATCCTGGTTGATACCAATACTATGCTTTGGGTCGGTATGGACCGTCTTGAAATTGCCTGTACTGCCGCCCCCTCCGCTATCGCTTCCTATGCCAAGACAGCCCTGTAATCCTAAGGCCAGGAGGAGCAGCAAGAGATACCAGGGAGAAATACGTCGCTGCTGTGTCATGATGTGTTTTTCCTTTATTGATTCATCCTATAACGGTAGGGGCAGCAATTCATTGCGCCTACGGACGAGCGAAGCAATGTCCGTTCCCTGCGTAGTTACCAGATGCATCGTTACGTACTGCTTTTTAACTTAGGCAAGAAGTTTGTAAAAGAAGATGGTTGCATCTAAAGAACCCCTAGCACTCCGAGCATAAGAGGGAATGACACCAGCTTCAATATAACCTAACTTTCTGTAAAGCTGTTCCGCAACATCTCCCTGTCGCGTATCCAGAACCGATTTCCAGTATGCACTGCTCTCCTCTTCGCTAAGTGGAGGAAGAAAGCCGACAGAAGCTCCACTTGCTACACTATC
>CAXUIS010000092.1:0-16660 GCA_964250915.1 uncultured Ktedonobacteraceae bacterium
CAAGAAGGACTACTCTATATCTACATTAAATTTTCACATCAAAAAATTGGTGTTCAAACGTATTGATGTTAAAGTAATTTATACACAGTAGGGATTTATTCGTCAAGTCCTTTGCATTGTCCGACATTCTCGAACAATATCCTTGTCTAAAGAGAAAGTCAAACATATACTTAGATTCTAAAGAGAGCGTTAACATCATTTTAGACGATTCTGAAGTTAGTATTGAAGAGGTGCAGAACCCCTATGACACAAGCGCAAACAACCCCAGAAATTGGCAAATCCATTCGAGCCGGTGGTGTGATGACCAACTATCACGAGGCGGGAACGGGTACACCTGTCATCTTCATTCATGGTTCTGGCCCCGGTGTATCGGCATGGTCCAACTGGCGACTCGCCCTTCCCTATGTAGCCGAACGTTTCCATGTTTTTGCCTACGATCAACTTGGCTTCGGGTATACTGAACTGCCTTCACAACATTCTTACGGATTAGAGCAGTGGACTGAGCATCTCTTTAGCTTTATGCATGCTGTGGGAGTGACAAAAGCTCATCTCGTCGGAAACTCGATGGGAGCCTCTGTCGCTCTTGCCGCCGCTGTAACCCATCCAGAAGCCGTTGATAAGCTGGTACTCATGGGAGCAATGGGTGTGCATTTTCCAATCACCGAAGGTCTTGATGCTGTCTGGGGGTACACACCGAGCATTGCAAACATGAAAAAGTTGATCGACATCTTTGCATATGACCGAAAACTTGTGACCGATGCATTAGCTGAACAGCGTTACGTATCGAGTATTCGGCCAGGAATGCAGGAGGCTTTTTCTAGCATGTTCCCTACTCCACGTCAGCAGGGAGTAGATGCGCTTGCTACTTATGAAGAGCGTCTAAGCGAGGTACACGCGCCGACACTGCTTTTTCATGGGCGTGAAGACCGTGTTATTCCACTTGCTACAAGTCTCACGTTGCTGAATACACTGGAGAACGTTCAGTTACATGTTTTTGGTCACTGTGGTCATTGGACACAGACCGAATACGCCGTTGCTTTTAACAGGCTCGTGCGCGATTTCTTGACGGACGCATCCTAAACGCCATTCTTCCAGCATCAGTTGATTGTGGCTCACTCGTGAATCAAGAGAGACATCATGAACAACACCTATCAAGACATCGCTGTACAACTTGCCCATGCTGAACAGAGTCGGAGACCCTTGACGCCTCTGAGCGAGACGTATCCAGCACTTACGCAAGAGCAGGCATACGCTATTCAGAGTGCGTGGTTTATGATGAAACAAGCAGAAAACACGCAGCTTATCGGGCGGAAAATTGGTCTCACCAGTCGCGCCATGCAAGAACTTTTGGGCGTGGACCAGCCAGATTATGGATTTCTGCTCGACACGATGGTTGTTCCATCGGGGAGTACGCTGAATCGTGACCACTTTCTTCAGCCTCGTGTAGAACCGGAGATCGCCTTCTGGTTGGCAAAAGACCTGCGCGGACCGGGCATCACGGTTGATGATGTGTTAGCCGCAACGCGAGGAGTCAGTCCATCGCTCGAACTTGTTGATAGTAGGATTGCAGATTGGCGAATCAAGCTTATTGACACCATTGCCGATAACGCTTCATCCGCGCGCGTGATTGTGAAGCGAGAGTATATCCCATTGCATGCGCTGAATCTCCAAACTGAGAGCGTCGTCCTCACACGGAATGGCGAGACTGTTGGATCGGGTAACGGTGCCGCGGTGCTTGGTCATCCAGCAGCGGCTGTCGCATGGTTAGCAAACAAGCTTGCGGAATTCGATGTGAGCTTATTGGCGGGTCAGCTCGTCTTACCAGGTGCTATGTGTGCTGCCGCGACTGTTGCGGTGGGTGAGACCTATCGTGCCACGTTTACCACATTAGGCGAAGTCTCGGTGCATTTTGAATAAGTAGGCAAAAGCACCTGGACACGTACAGGGAGACTCAATGGACGCACCACATGTGTTGTTGGACAAGCGAATCAAAGTCGCAATTCTTGGCTCCGGGAATATCGGGAGCGACCTGATGTACAAGCTTCTGAAACAACCCGGTCATATGGAACTCGTTCTCCTCGCTGGAATTGATCCTGGTTCTGAGGGGCTGGCGCGGGCGCGTTCTTTAGGTATCGCGAGCAGTGCAGAGGGAATTCAGGCAATATTGGAGCATTCAGAGGTCAAAATAGTCTTTGATGCGACCAGTGCCAAAGCGCATGTACGCCATGCCAAAGCCCTGCGTGAAGCGGGGCGCATCGCCATTGATTTGACTCCTGCGGCACGTGGTCCTTACGTCGTTCCTCCGGCGAACCTCACGGAGTATATCGACTCCGTGAATGTCAACATGGTTACGTGTGGTGGTCAAGCGACTGCCCCTATGGTGTACGCAGTAAGCCGTACAACCCCAGTACAGTATGCGGAAATGGTCAGTACCATCTCTAGTCTTTCCGCTGGACCAGGCACACGACAGAACATTGATGAATTTACAGAAACAACGTCGAAAGCTCTTGAAGTCATCGGTGGTGCCAAGCAGGGGAAGGCTATCATCATTCTCAATCCGGCTGATCCTCCTATCATGATGCGTAATACCGTCTATGTTCTTCCCGAAGGCGAGTTTGACCAGGCTGAGGTTATGGCTTCTATCGAACGCATGGAGGCTGAAGTTCAGGAATATGTGCCGGGGTATCATCTCAAGAATCCTCCTGTGTTCGAGGTGCAGGAGACGGCGTGGGGGAAAAAGCAAGTGGTGACGATGCTGCTAGAGGTCGAAGGGGCAGGGGATTATCTGCCTAAGTATGCTGGTAATCTGGACATTATGACCTCTGCTGCTCGTCGTGTTGGCGAGGCAATTGCTCAACACCTCTTAGATGTGAAGGAGGGTGAGTAGGATGAAAGCACCGCGTGTTACAGATAGTAGTTTGCGTGATGGTTCACATCCAATGCGCCACCAATTTACGACGCAACAGGTCAAAGCAGTAACACAGGCACTGGATGAAGCAGGAGTTCCGGTCATTGAGGTCACACACGGAGATGGCTTATCCGGCTCATCACTTCAGTACGGTTTCTCCGGCACCTCAGAGATGGAACTTATCACTGCGGCGCGTAGTGTATGTACTCAGGCAAGAATTGCCGCACTTCTCATACCCGGTATAGGGACGGTCAAGGAACTGAAAGAGGCATTCGAGCGTGGAGTGCAAGTGGTGCGTATCGCCACACAATGCACCGAAGCTGATATCTCGGAGGAACACTTCGGCATTGCCAAAGAGCTAGGGATGGAGACGATAGGGTTTCTGATGATGGCGCATATGCGTCCACCTGCTGACCTTGTTCAGCAAGCACAACTCATGGAGTCCTATGGAGCGGATTGTGTCTATATCGTGGACTCTGCTGGTGCCATGCTCCCTCACGATGCCTATGCACGAGTCAAAGCACTCAAGGACGCACTCACTATTCAAGTCGGATTTCACGCACATAACAATCTGGGAGTGGCAGTGGGAAATAGCCTTGCAGCGTTAGAGGCGGGTGCTGATCAGTTAGATGGTTGTCTGCGCGGTTTGGGAGCGGGTGCTGGGAACGCTCCTACTGAACTATTAGCTGTTGTACTTGAGAAAATGGGCATCAATCCTGGACTGGATGTCTACAAGCTGATGGACGCCGCTGAGTACGTCATCGCGCCAATGATGCCTTTCCAACCACTACCGAACCGAGATGCCATCAGCATTGGCTATGCAGGCGTCTATTCCACCTTCTTGCTTCACGCGCGCAAGGCAGGAGAACGCTACGGAGTCGATCCTCGTGATATCTTGACGGAACTGGGCCGACGTAAGGCGGTAGCGGGGCAAGAGGATTGGATATTGGACGTAGCACTCGAATTGTCGCGTGACAATCAAACGCATCCACCACTTCGACACGAACAATTGGAAGAGACAATAGCCGACGTAGTGGTTGAGCTAGAGCCAAAAGTCTAAATGAGGAAATTAAAACACAGGTTATAGCAGTAGTATACATAATGCTCTAACAAGATGCTCTGAAAGGAAGAGGTAGGTATAGTGCAGAAAATAGTGCAGGACAGTGTACGTGTCGATTTTCATACGCACTTTATTCCAGAGCATTTTCCTGCTATGGGAGAGAAGTATGGCGGCGAGGGCTGGCCGACGCTAATTCACAATGGAGTATGTCAGGCAGATATCTATAATGCTGGCAAACACTACCGCCGCATTGATGAGCGAAGTTGGGATACTGAGCGGCGTCTCAAGGATATGACATCAGAAAGAGTTGACGTACAAGTTCTTTCACCGATCCCCGTCACATTCGCGTATCACTTCTCAGCGCAGGCTGTTCTCGAATTGGCACAGATGCAAAACGAGGAGATTGCGCGAGTCGTAGTTGGCGCACCTGAACAATTCATTGGTCTCGGTACTGTCCCACTTCAGGAGCCAGCATTGGCGGCAACTGAGGTTCGCCGCGCTGTTACTCATCTCGGTCTTGCAGGTGTTGAGATTGGGACGAACGTTCAAGGCAGGAATCTTGATGATCCAGCATTGGAGGTATTCTGGCAAGCATGTGAAGAGGTAGGAGCAGCCGTCTTTATTCATCCAGCAACGGTCCTTGCGCCAGAGCGAACCAGCAACTATCGTATGGTCTTCTCGATGGGCTATACATCCGAAACGGGCATCGCCGCCGCCTCTCTTCTCATGTGTGGTTTACTAGATCGTCGTCCTCACCTGCGCCTGTGCTTCGCTCATGGAGGTGGTACCTTACCTTGGCTGCTTCCACGGCTCGACCAGACATGGCATGCTTTCGACGATGTGAAGGCAGTGACAGCAAAAAAGCCCTCTGAGACAGCAAAGCTTCTTACCTACGATACACTCGTCTATGATACGCTAAATCTTCACGTCCTTATCGCTCGCTTAGGTGCAGACCGTTTGCTTATGGGAACTGATTATCCCTTTCCTCTTCGTGAGGAGCCGCCCGGAGCAGTGATTGACACCATACAAGATATTTCAGTCCAGCAACAAACCGATATGCTAGGGAGAAACGCATTACGCTTTCTCCAAAGAGATCAACTCTTTTTACGGTTGCGATAGAAAGTACTATAATAATGTCTAGCGTAGGTGCTAGAGAAAGACAGGCCAACGATGAAAATTGCTCATGCAGGACACGCGGAACTCCGTGTAAAAGACTTGGCGGCCTCAAAACGCTTCTTTACAGAAACGATGGGGCTGTTTGTAACGGATGAGGATGCAGAAACCGTCTACCTACGTGCGTGGCAAGATTGGGAACATCATACATTGATGCTCAAGCGAGGTAATACCTCTGCCCTTGAACACCTCGGATGGCGCGTGGAGGATGCTGAGAGTCTTGAACAGTTTGCACATCGTTTCGAGGAGGTCGGCGTTCCTTTTACATGGTTGGAAGCGGGCGTTGAGAAAGGCCAGGGAAGAGCCATTCGCTTCGTCTCTCCTGCTGGTATTCCAATGGAACTGTACTGGGAAATGGAGTGGTTCCCGACGAAGGACCCAGAACTTGCATCAGCCCTTCCCAGCTTTCCGTACAAGTTTCCTATGAATGGCATAGCACCACGTCGCTTTGACCATTTCAACATCATGACGAACGATGTGACGCATGAGCAGGAATGGCTGACGCGGGTGCTGGATGTGAAGCACCGCTATTATGTTGAAGGGGCCAATGGGCAAAGACGTGGCTCGTGGCTCAGCGTTACCAATCTCTCACATGATATTGCAGTGATGTACAACCGGAGTGGGAGCGGCGCGAAATTGCACCATGTTGCCTACTATGTCGATTCCCCTGAAGAACTGTTGAGGGCTGCGACCATCCTGGTGGAACACGGCGGGAAGATCGAGTGGGGGCCAGGAAAGCACGGAACAAGTGGGGCAACCTTTCTGTACTTTTTTGAGCCATCAGGCCATCGCATAGAGATATGGACCGGAGGTATGCTGATTTTCTCACCTGATTGGAAGCCCATTCGCTGGAATCAAGAATCGGAAGTATTAGGCTTTGACATGTGGGGAACACCTGCTCCTGAATCGTACCTAACCCTTGGTTCCGAAATTGCTCAACCAATACATTCTGTCACGAGCGTGTAACGACTGTATTCAGTGAAGAAAATCTGAAATCAGGCGATCTTGTGATCGCGGAAATCGAAGGGTTAGGTAAGCTGGAAACGTTAATAAAGTAGTCAAACACGTTGAGATTTTGTTACAGGTGTTTATTCAAGGAGGAAAAGACGTGAGCAAACGGTTAGAAAACAAGGTAGCTATCATTACTGGTACAGCAGGCGGTCAAGGTAAAGCTGCTGCAATACGCTTCGCTGCGGAAGGTTGTAAGGTCGTAGGTTGCGACATTAAGACGGAGGCTGCTCAGGAAACGGTGAAAACGGTCAAGGATGGCGGAGGTGAGATGATCTCAATGCAACCGTGTGATCTTACTGACACAGCGCAAGCCAGAGCATTAATTGAATTGGCAGTAAGCACCTATGGCGGATTGGATATCGTTTATAACAATGCAGGAATGGCTTGGTTCGCATGGATGGAGGACATGACGTACAAGATATGGAGCGATACGGTTCATAACGAACTCGACATTGTCTACAACATGTGCAAGGAAGCATGGCCTCATCTCATCAAACGAGGTGGTGGCTCAATCATCAACACTGGCTCAGTCTCTGGTAAAATCGTTTACGAAGTACTGCCTGGTCTAGCTCACTCGGCAGCTAAAGGTGGTGTCATTGCGATGACAAAACAATTAGCTATGGAGGGAGGCAAACATGGCATTCGCGCCAATTCTATCTCACCTGGACTGGTTAAGACGGCCCAGACGGAAGAATTTATCAACACCCCCTCCTGGTACGAAGTAATGGAGAGTAAGCTTATGATTAAGCGCGTAGGTATGCCCGACGACATTGCCTACTGTGCCTTATATCTCGCCTCGGATGAGTCTTCATGGGTGACTGGAGCCGACTTTGCGGTCGATGGCGGAACGACTGCCTGGTAATGTAACTTAAAGTACATAAGGAACATATACTTGTTGCGATGTTCGGATATGCTGAGCTTTTACGTTAAAATCCTTCTAGTCTTGTAGTATGTAGAACACAACAGTGCATTGCCTAACAAAGAAGGAAGCAGTATGTTTACCATGACCCGCTCCATTCCTGTTAACGACAGGAGCAATACTGATCTACCAGTCCTCAATCGCCATCAGGTATGGCGAGGCTTGGTCCTCAAAGCAGAGAATGCATTACCATTCGTTCCTGTCATGACCAAGTGTGAAACCTTAGAACGTGGCGATAACTATTTGATACGTGACATCGTTGTTCGAGGAGACCCTGCTCAAGAGCGAGTGACATTCTTCCCCGAACAAAAGGTACAGTTTGAGCGACTCTCTGGCAACACGCTTGGTACCATTCTGAATGAGATTGAAGAGGATGAGAAGGGCGATCTCTTCCTCCGCTTCACGTTCTCACTTGAGAAAGAAGGTATCCCTCCCAATTCGCCAGAGGAACAGCACTATGCGAAACAGACGGAGAATGACTATCTTGGCGCTGTTCAATCGACCTTAAATGCCATCCGCAGATGGGTGAAAGAAGGAACCCTGGAATCACAGTCAGCAGTGTAAGGAGTTTATTCACTCCATAAACAAGATAGTGTATAGAGATTCAAATGTATAAGGAGCAGTACAATGGCGATACCTGATGTAAGCGAACGATCTCTTAGCAGTCTCATATCACTAGAAGGCAGAGTAGCAGTAGTCACGGGGGGTGGTCGTGGCCTCGGCTACGCGATTAGTAATCGGCTGGCTGAAGCTGGTGCGAGTGTTCTGATTGGTGATATTAATGCAGATTCGGCGAATGAGGCCGCTCAAAGTATTGGCAAGCGACACAATGCTAAAGTTATTGGAGTATCTCTCAACACGAGAGATGGATCATCAATTAAAGCATTAGCAGAACGGGCAGTCAATGAGTTCGGAAAACTCGATATATGGGTTAACAATGCAGGTGCGTATCCAAGTGCTGCCGTACTTGATATTACTGATGACGAATGGGATGCGTTACTCAATCTGAATTTGCGTGGGACATTTATTGGTGCGCGTGAAGCGGCCCTAAAGATGGTTGCGTCCGGTCAAGGTGGCGTGATTATTAACCTTGCATCAACAGCAGGCTTCAAAACTGGTGGTGGAAACGCTGGACACTACGTGGCTTCAAAGCACGCTGTCGTCGGGATTACCAAAAGCTTGGCTGCCGAACTAGGACCACACAACATTCGTGTGCTGGCTGTAGCACCAACCCTCATCTTTACTCCAGGAGTGGAAGAGAAGCGAGTGTGGTTAGAGGGTATTGGACTTGGCGAAGTGCTCAACGAATACGCTGCGAAACTACCGCTTGGTCGTGCCGGAGTACCAGATGATATTGCTCGTGTCGTGTTGTTTGGCGCGAGCGATCTCTCACTGTTTATGACTGGAAGCACCTTGTTTGCTGATGCTGGAGATATGGCAGGGTAGCAAAGGAAGCGCATGTATCCACTCCACCATCGAAGGGGCGGAATAAACAAGTACTATGGAAGGAAAGATCAGAATGAACGCAACTGTGTATGACACCTTTACATCTGGTCAGCTAGACACATCGAAGTGGCGACCATTACAACTACCAATGGGCGACGGAAATATGTGGAGCTATGAGGATGTCGAGGCAAAGGTGAAGGCCGAGAACGGGACAATGGAAATCACGGTGAATCCATTTCGTCTCAAACACGATTCGATTCATATGCTTGACGATCCCAAGCACTTGCTAGTATCGCCACAACCAATTGAGGTTGCCGAGCAAGGAACGACGCGCGTGTCATGCGAGATGGCTTGCGAGTCGTATAACGGGAACAGTGACGACCTCTTAGATGGATTTATCGGGTTAGTTGTCGCCGATTTCTCACAAGGCTTGGTTCTCGACTGGATTTTGAGTGGAACACGAGCGGGTATTATTTACGAACGCTTGCCTATTCCAGGTGTGACACCCGAAGGTGAAAGTTTTACGCATGTAGTCCAGTCACCGTTTGTTACAAGTAATCGTCCAGGAGAATTTCACCGCTACGAGGTGGCATTAAACCCTTCACATCATAGTTGTGAGTGGTTAGTCGATGGGCACCGCTTCTTCATAACTCGTGATGTGCCAGTAGATGTGAAGAGCGTTACACTTGGCCTTCTGGTATGCACACTGAAAGCACCAGATACAGAGAACGGTAGTATCTCAAATCACGGTCAAGGTGCAACAGGGTTTTGGCGTCATCTGACCACGGGTACAGAGTAAACAACCTCGGCACGAATAAATGACTGATGTTGCATAGCAGAGTGAGAGTATGCCAGGCTGTTAGCACATTTTCTGGCATACTTTTCCATGTTATGCCTCGACAACAGAAAGCAGCAGATGTGAGTCGTATCGACCGCCTGTATAGATGCGATGACTGCCATGATTGACCAAATCATCTATCACGGGGCAAACACTGGTTGTGGATGGTGGCTTGGTCCGATTGTAATGGAAGATCAGCCCATGTGCCAAGTGCTCTACACTCCTGTCTCTTGTATGGGTGGTAGTTCATGCAACGGCTTGGAAGCAAAGGACTCAAATGCGCTACTCCGTTTAGGAAACTCGGTGGCCTCGAAGGAAAATATCTCATACTCAGCCAGACCCTTTTGTTGATAGGGGTCTGTGGTCAGGACCTCACGAAGTTCCTGTTCGCTGGATGCGCGTGCCACAATGATTCCCCCAATTGTTGGTTCACGCCGCCCTGAGACAAGAAATCGTCCAGACTCATACTGCCGTTGTACCCACGCGCTGTGTGATGCAAAAGAACGGTTGACCTCGTCAAGCGGCCTTTGGAAACGAGAGATCAAAACAAACATGCGCATAGTGCCTCCAATTAGATTGTAGAGAACTCCATGTAGCTTTGAGGCCACACGGATTGAAACAACATACAAGCGCCTCGTGTTCACTCCCAGGGTAAATGCTGCCCAAGGTCGTGTGTCAGGTCTGCCACATCCTCTGATGAATAGACATGACGTGGAGGCGACTCAAAGGTTGCGTAGGGCCGCACACGCAGTTGGACACGTCGCTCGTCAAGGGCCATTTGTCGCGTCTGCTCACGTACCGACTCCGGCATGGGCTTTCCAGCCATCAGATCGAGAATTCGTACCAACAGGGTAACAACCTTCTCAAGGTCGGTATCGACCGTCGCCTCAATCGTCGCATTGCCGTACACCTGAAGATAGGTGAGCGGCCATTGCTCGTCGAGGACACAGAGGGACACTTTTGGGTTGCGTCGTACCGCTTTGGCCTTACCGCGACCTTCCATCGTGGAGATGAGGATGTCGTTTCCATCCATCACATAGTATACAACCGACATGCCAGGGCCGTCGTTCTTACGATTGAATCCAAAAATAGCGGTTCGATGAGAACGAACAAATGCAATACGTTGCTCTTGGTCCATACAAGTACATCCTTTTTAAAGCTTCCCTACTGTGCGCAGCCCTCCACACGTCACTATGGCTACAACGGAGAGCGCGGATCGCCCAAGGGCACGTGCAAGTCCAACGGTCCAGACGGCTTGAATTCGCCAGCGTAGGCCCGTTGATGTAGTTCAGCGAACGATGCACCAGCTTTGTGAGCCTCCACCAACAGCTCTGGATCGACAGGCATCCCAATGGGGTTAGCGGCAAATTGCGGCGAGGTGCGCATCCACTCGCTGGACTCCTGCCAACTTCCGAAGTTGTCAGCTTGCAGTTCGACGCTGTTGCCGTCGGGGTCCTCATAGTAGAACGAGAAGGTCAGGCCATGATCGAGACTTGCGTGTGGCTCGATGCCCAAAGCCTTCAGGCGCGAGTAGTTGTCGAGCAGGTCCCCCATCGTGGCGTACTCGAAGGCACTATGATGGAAGCCTGTGTGCATCAGCTTGTCAGCATCCTCGCTCAAATATGGTGAGACAAGTAACGCGAGGCGATGATTGGCCTCGTCATTGGTGAGCCACGCTCCACCTGGAAACCAGTAGTTTGCCTTCATACCCACCACGGTGCCGTACCATTCAATCATCTCATGCAGGTGCCTCGTCTTCAGATTGATGTGGTGCAAGATAGGCTGAGTGATGGGCGTACTTTCAGATACGTGTGACATTCTTTTCTCCTCTCATATTGTTCGGGTCAGAGACATCTCTTCCATGAGACACGTCTCTACAGTGAGATGAACTCACCTCTTTTTGTTCTTTCTTCTCCAACTCTGCTCCTTATTCCAATGCGCAACGCCGCTTTGCTTCAACATATTGGGAAGGAAGCTTCCTGCCTACGTCCGAGCACCCACAACAGGATTGCGAAGCTGACCAATACTCTCGATCTCGACTTCCACGACATCTCCATCTTGTAAAAAGAGAGGAGGATTACGCTTGAATCCTACTCCTGATGGCGTGCCTGTCGCAATGATATCTCCAGGCTCCAGCGTCATGAGGGAACTGAGAAACGAGATCACTTTTGCCACCGAAAAGATCATATTGGCAGTGCTAGAGCGTTGGACCTCCTGCCCATTGACCTTGGTAGTCAATAGAAGCGTCTGAGGATTGGGAATATCGGATGCTAGCACGATGCCTGGTCCCATTGGCGCGAAGGTATCCAGGGCTTTACCAGCCGTGAACTGGCTTGTCTGCACTTGCAGGTCACGCGCACTCACATCATTGAAGACGCTATAGCCTGCCACGTACTCAAGCGCATTGGAGACGGAGACATCTTTGCAACGCTGACCAATCACGACTGCCAGTTCGCCCTCGTAGTCAATCTCACGGCTCACGCGAGGAAGCATGATTGGGGCAGAAGGACCAACCAGCGCATTGCGGAACTTGGCGAAGAAGAGGGGTACCTCTGTCTGTGCTAGCCCAGCCTCGTTAGCATGATCGGCATAATTGAGACCGATACAGAGTATTTTATCGGGATCGGGTACCGGTGGTCCAAGTTCAACGGATGTGGTCTTGAATACTCCTAGTGTGTCGGGACCAGCGTTAAGTGTCTCATGTGCTTGCTTGAAAACCTTCTGCACGGTTGCAAGTCCGGCAGCGAGCAGATGCCTGATCGTTGTCTCCTGGACATCATCGTGCCAGAGGGTCGTGACATCCACCACGAGACCCTCATGTTCTATACCAGCACGCCAACGTTCCCCTGTGTGACCTTGCACGCGATAACTGATGAGCTGCATGTTTACGCTTCTCTCTTCCTACTCAGATACTGACTCGATCAATAATAGTCTTCCCATTGTAGTATATCCCTCCAGAGCGGTGCTTTGCTTTCACCTTGTGAGAAGACAAACTGACCCATTTGTCCTCGATAGTAGGCTAACGGCATCCCTTCTTGTGCATGAGCCTCCTGCACTTCGGCGAGGAAAACGGCATGCGTTCCACCTGTCACCTCGCCGACGACCCGACACTCGATGGTGGCGAGCATATTGGACAGTAGGGGAACCCCCAGTACTCCCACGGTCAAGGGGATGTCCCGAAACTTGTCAGGATGAGGAGTCGCAAATTGCCGTGCAATCCCCTGTTGGTCTTCTCGTAAGATATTGATGGCGAAGACTTTGGTGTTCGCAATAACCGTTTGAGTGCCCGTTCTCGTATTGAGACACACCAACACCATCGGTGGGTCGAGAGAGAGGGAGGAGACCGCACTTGCCGTGAGTCCATAATTGACTCCCTCAGAACGTGTCGTGATGACCGTGACGCCACTGGCGAAGTGACTGATCACATTCCGAAACACCTCTCGGTCAACCAGATGCGTGTCTACGGGGAGTTCCACACGGTTCACGATGTCCATGTTTCACCTCACAAATTGCTGCTCGTGCCCCTCTGCTTCTACAAGTAGAGGGGCACGAGCTGTCTTAGACTAACGGCGTGACTGTATTGTCCACGCCTAAGAGGGCTTTGCCGTAGACCTCATCCGAGACGATGGGCAGGATGACAGCGTGACGCGCCGCTGTGTTAGAGTCACGCCAGATGCGCTGCATTGGACTGGACAGGGCAAAGCTGCCAGCACCATGAGCAGAAAGCAGGATGTCGATGGCATCGGTGATGTGGCGGATCGCTGCACCACTATACGCTCGGATGCGCGCACGTCTGGTCGTATCAGGATAGACGCCACTGGCCGCCGCCTCGTCGATATCGTCAGCGGCTTGGTAGGCGAGCAGGTGCGCGGTGTCGATTTTGACCGCGGCTTCGGCGATTTGGAGTTGGAAGGCCACCGAGTCGGTTTGTTTCTGGAACGACGTATAGGCAATGGAGCGTTGTGGAGCTTTCTCAATCACGTATTGCAGTGCCGCACGTCCCATGCCCAACTGTGGGCCAATAAGGACGAGAACGGCAACGGGCACAAATGCGGCTCGATAGGCGGTCTCATGTTTGAGTTCGGTGGGATAGTCCCCCTCAATGGCACGAGGCAGAGACAGGGTGCGGTGATCGGGGACAAATACCTCGTTGGCTATAATAGCATTACTACCAGTGCCCTTCATGCCCGCCACATACCACGTGTCTTCGATGGAGAGCTGTTGCATTGGAATGAGGGCGACCCCTTGGTCCACCTGGACTCCTGCCTCGTTGACAATGGGGATGCCAACGAGTCCCCATGTAGCATGCAAAGAGCCGGACGAATAGTACCATTTGCCGGTTACGATGAGGCCGCCATCCACGCGTCGCGTCTTGGCGGAAGGAGCGAGGACGCCAGCAACACGCGCGTTGGGGTCCGCTCCAAATACCTCGTCTTGTGCCTGCTGAGAAAAGAGAGATGTGAACCAGTTACACACATTGATGAGTGTTACTGCCCAGGCGGTAGACCCACATCCCTCAGCAAGCGCAGCTGAAACCTCAAGCTTGGTATGAATATTCACTTCGTAGCCACCATAACGTTTGGGTATGGTGATCCGAAAGAGGCCAGCATCGGCAATGGCCTGGATGTTCTCCTCTGCAACTCGACGATCTTCCTCTGTTTTCGCGGCATTCTTTTGTAAGAGGGGACGTAGAGCTTTGGCTCGCTCGACGAGTTGTTGAGTGATCGTGGAGGTTTCCGTCGCCGTCATTTGCTCGATCATGATGAATTCCCTTTCTTTGGTACTGTTCGGTCAGTCACTATCAGGTATCTTCGATGTTTCCTACCCTCTTTGGTAGGAGACTAAGAGCGTGTCTTTTTACATCCATAGAGGGAACAATTTACAGACTTGATCGATTTAAACGATAGAAGATGCACTCCTCGACAAAAGCAAGTATTTTCAAGTAGAACGCACGAGCCAGCGTATGTAACTCCGCCGAATGGCCTGTCAAGCGCTGTATTCCCACATCGACAAATGGCGCGGCGGTGAACATCTCGGCAACATGGCTGAGTGCTTCTGGCTCACCACGCCAGATGTGATCATATTCGGGAACAATGAACTGGACGGGAACTCGCACTTTAGCAGCGACCGGAGGCAGGCGTGCGCCCCATGTCTGCGCCTCCGCAAGCTCTATCGCGGCGGTGGGAACGTCGCGTTCCGGGTCGTAGTGAGCCTGTTCTTCTGGATAGGACCATGCCGGACCGTACATAGCCCGAACTTTAATCGCGATATCCATCATCACGGTCGGTGCGTCACTCACTAAAGACGCAAACGCTGCCTTTGTCTGATCATTGTAGAGAGCACCCGCCCCAGTCATATTCATCCCAATCAGACGTTCATGTGGGTTTTCTGCAGCGAGCAGTAAGGAAATCATGCCCCCAATCGAATGCCCAATTAAAAACATCCCTGCGGATTGCTGACCATACTCATTCCAAATCTCGTTGAGAGCCTGCTGCAGGACAGGAACTTGACCATCGAACGATAGTTGATCAACCGGAATGGAAGTAGCAGTCCCATACCCCGGTCGGTCAAGAGCAAGTATCGAGTAGCCTAACGAAGCGCACAACTCGAATAACAAGGATGGAGAAGTATCGAAATACTTACTTGTATAGGTTCCACCATGCACTGCCACAAGTAGTGCCCTTGGTTGTCCATTTGTTGCTGGAAGGAAGCGTCCTGAAAGCTTCATGGTACCAGCGTCTATGCTGATAGGATGACTTGTCATAGTTTTCTCCTTTGTTAACTCTTATGCTTCCTGGCTTGCCTGTTTCTGCGCCGCTTGGTCCGGTTCTCGGTTAGAATACCTGTACGGATTGTCAATCAACTCAACTTCTGCTTTCTCCGGCTTCATACCCTCGTTCCAAGCTTGCTCACCTATTTTAGACTTCGCGTACTCAACCGTCTTTGCGACGGCTTGCCTGACTTTGTCGAGGTCAACATTGAGGAGACGGTGGTCGTACTTAATGACATTGCCATCCACCATCACCGTATGCACATCTCCGCGCCCAGCTTGAAACACGACATGTCCATAGGGGTGGAGCAGCGGGAACATCACCGGAGACTGGTCATTTTTAATCAGGACGAGATCAGCCTTTTTGCCAGGGGTGATGCTGCCAATGAGGCTATCCATCCCCAATGCTTGAGCACCTCCAAGCGTTGCCCAGTTGACAACCTGCTCAGCACGTAGATGATTGAGAACGACAGTTTCGTTGCGCTTGTGCGCTTCCAGATGCTCACGGGATCGGTCTGCGTTGAGTGTGGCACGCATCGCAGAGAACAAGTCGGCACTCCACCACACGCTAGTGTCCATCGACAGGGAAACCGGGATATTATGCCGCCGGAGTTGCCACGTGGGAGGGTAGCCTTGACCAGCACTATCCTCACTCTCGGCAGACACCGATGCATGACCACCTGTAGCTGCAATGCGCTGATAGGAATCGTCAGATAATGTTGCCACATGCACATAAATATTAGAGGAAGTCATGAATCCATGATCGTACATCAAACGGATGCCATTATCGTTGGTAGCCCCCCAAACACCAGCATGCGTCGTCACTGGCAAGTTGAAGTCACGTGCGACCTCAAATGCGGCCTTCTCAGGGAAGGCCGGGTCGCCGGGAACGTCGAAGGCAATCTGCATGCGCAGCATATCTCCACGTCCGTCAATGCGACGACGAATGAAATCGGCGAACTCAGGGGCCTTTGTCCACTCCCAAGGAGCACCAAGTAGGTTGCCGTAAGCGAGGACAAATCGACCTGGAACCGCTTCAAACGCATCAACTGCTGCATCGGCGTATTCGACCGTTTGCAAGCCATGAGACCAGTCAACCGATGTAGTGACACCAGCATCTACGGCCTCAATCGCGGCAAGAAGGTTTCCGGCATAAATGTCTTCAGCACGGAATATCTTGCCCCAGTTCAGATAGTAGAACTGGAAGTAGTTCGTGAGGGTCCAGTCAGCACCGAACCCACGGAGGGCTGTCTGCCACATATGACGGTGCGTATCAACCATACCCGGCATGAGAATACCGTTGGTCGCGTCGATTTCCACCGCGTCATCTGGCACGACGAGTTGTCGTCCCACAGCTGCGATGCGCTTATCGACGACGAGGACATCACCACTCTCGATCATCCCAAGCGAGGGGTCAATGGTCAGCACGGTGGCGTTACGAAATACGACAGGACGGCCTGAAGGAAAGGAACTGCCATTCGCTACTGTGCTCTGGCTCATTTTGCTCACCTCATTGTGCCCTAGCTATCGGTCGC
>CAXUIS010000093.1:0-5931 GCA_964250915.1 uncultured Ktedonobacteraceae bacterium
CGATGTCATGGAGATACGTTTCAACGAAGGAGACACCTAAGTAGATCGGGTGCGCTTCCGAAAGTAACGGCCTAACTTTTGACCAAGCACCGTCCGCGCCAATCAACAACGCGGTTGTGAACGTTTCTCCACTCGCCAGCCGTACCTCATGTCTTCCCTCTTCCCGTTTGACGACCGTGGTCACTTTGCTTCCCCAGTGAATGGAGGGAGCGGGTAGTGATTGGAGCAATAGATTCCGCAGTGCCCCGCGATCAACCTCTGGTCGAGTGTCGTCACCACTGTCTTGCCAGCGAATGTTCCCAGCCTTGTCAAGGATACGCATCTCGTCACCTGATGGGATAACAATCTCGCGAAAGGCTTCAAAAAGGCCCGCCTTGCGTAAGGCAAGCTGACCTGACTCTTCGTGCATATCCAGGATACTTCCCTGATGACGAATAGTAGGCGATGCCTCAAGCTCATAAATCGTAGCGTCAATACCATGCCTATGTAACACACTAGCAAGGGTGAGACCACCCAGTCCAGCACCGATAATCGTAATGCGTTGTTCCAAGAGAGTGTGTCCTTTCTGTCATTCGCAATCTATTGCGAATGACAATGAGAGCAATTATAGCTATTTTATGAAGCCTGTTTTCAGTTTCCGACGATTGCGCGAGTGAGTGAGGTCATGACTCTTCCTGTTCTATAAGTGCGCGAGGAGTGCTGAGTGCCCCAGCGAGGAAAATGTCGATGCCCCATTGAAAACGGTCAGGACCACTGCCGGAAAGTAGCTCGTTGCCGAGCCGTGCGACATGGGGGTACATGCTTGTGTCAACGGTGGCGATTACCGCTGCAAGAGTCGAATCCTCATCGGCAGCTTGGGATGAGGACTCACGAGTGCTATGCTCCGCAGCATTCGCTGTTGCGTACAGTAGCAGCAAGTCAACCGCCCACGCGGTCTCCCGGTCCGGCATGCCTCCCTCTTTCAAGAGAGCGAGGATATGCTCAACCAACGCAAGGTAGTTCGGGCCACTCGGATGCGTCGTCAAAGTCATCCGAGCGATCTCCGGGTATTCAAAGAGGACAAGCATATAGTGCATCAGCAGCTGTTTCAATCGGTCGCGCCATGTCCCCTCTGTCGGGAACGACTCTGTGACCGCCGATAGGAGGGCGTCGAGAATCTGCGCATGCATGTCTGCGGTATTACGCACGTAGACGTACAACGATGCAGGTCCTGTGTCCAGCACTTCCGCAATGCGACGCATTGTGACCTTGTTGAGACCTTCATCACGCAGAATTGTGAGCGCGGCATCGATGATGCCTTGTCGTGTCAACGCGGGTTTTGCTGGCCGTTCGCGTCGGCTCCGAGGAGTCGAAAGATGGTTGTGTGTACTCATACAGATAGTATATCACGAACATGTTCGTTACGCAAGTGTTCTTTGCATACGTGTTCGTCAGTTCTTATTGTCTAGGAAGGAGCTCATACTCAACTTTGATGAGGTTGGCAAGTCTTTAAGGTCCAACTCTCCTACCCTAAGCGCAATACGCTTCGTGATTAGAAAAAGGATTGGTCAGTATGGCTAAGCATTTTTATGGGCACGAATTTCCAGACATGCTCTACAAATGTGGCATAATACATCATGCATACTATAAAAACGTGCATTGACACCACATATCAAAGCAAAAAGCGAAGATTCGAGGCATGATTATGGCACAGGAAAAACAGGAGACACGCGACGAAGAGGTTGCTCGCGTCCGAAGTTATCTGGCAAGCCAAGCGATGCGCCGGAAACCAGAGCAAATTGTTGAGGCACTGCGAGAGGCGAATCAGCAGTTTCTGATAGCGATTGATGCAGTTTCTGATGCCGCCTTTCGTACAGTTCCCAAAGAGGGGGAATGGTCTGCAGCTGATGTTTTGGCTCATGTTCATCGTATTGCGGCCTTCCACGAACGGTCAATTTGTGGTGTGATCGAGCATGGCGAGCAGCCAGCAAATGTAGATGATGTGCTTGAGCAAGCTCCAATGAATGCTACACGTGATCGCATGCTTGCAGATATCAAAGCATTCAATGAACGGTTGATTGCGGTCGTGCTTCAGGCAGACCCGCAGGCTCATCTTGACATCGTATGGGGACACAATGAGTTTGGCAACATGAACTGGCGTGAATGGCTCCTTTTTGCTCGTGTCCATACGCTCGATCACGCGCGTCAGATGCAGGCAATTACAGTGGTATCTGCATCAACCAATGCCGCATCCGTAGAGGAGTGAGAAATAGATGAAGCTAGCAATACAATTCGGCGTTTCTACCTACACCTCCTCGAACGAAGATTGGACTTCGGCAGTCTCCTATGCAGTCGAAGCTGAGCGGTTAGGCGTAGATTCAGCGTGGACAGCGGAAACGTGGGGTTACGATGGTGCGACACCTCTAGCATACCTAGCAGCAAAGACGACCAAGCTACGACTGGGAACAGGCATCCTACAAGTTGGTTCCCGTACTCCGGCCTTGACTGCCATGACCGCAATGGCCCTGGCATCTCTCTCTAGCGACCGTTTTCTGCTTGGATTGGGCGTCAGTGGACCGCAGGTGATCGAAGGATGGCATGGTGTGCGTTTTGCCCGACCGCTCCAACGTTTGCGAGAAACCATTGAGATTGTGCGTAAGGTCACGCGTGGCGAACGCCTTGTCTATCATGGGCAAGTATATCAAGTACCTCTTCCTGATGGCGAGGGCAAAGCACTGACATCGAGTGTTCCACCGCGCCCGAACCTGCCTGTATATTTGGCGACACTTGGTCCCAAAAGCCTGGAACTCACTGGTGAGCTTGCGGACGGCTGGCTAGGCACTTCCTTCATCCCTGAACATGCCTCCCTGTTTTTTGATCCCATCGTTGCCGGGGCTGCAAAGGTCCATCGTAGCCTCGCCGATCTTGATTTACAAGTCGCTGCCGGAGTCGTTGCTTTCTCTGACGACGTTGAGAGTCTAATTGCTCTCCGTAAGCCGGGTCTCGCCTTCACACTCGGAGCCATGGGGTCGCGGCAACATAATTTTTATAACGATGTGTATCAACGCGCTGGATATATGGATATTGCGCTTGAGGTGCAAGACCTCTGGTTCAAGAAGCAGCGCGAAGCGGCAGCGGCACGTATCCCAGATGAACTGGTACTCAAAACGAATCTCATCGGCACAGAAGACATGGTGCGTGAGCGCCTCCGCGTTTACAGGCATGCAGGGGTGAACACGCTACAAGTGAACCCCGACGGGCAGACGCTGAATGAGCGATTGGCAACTCTTGAGCGGTTGGTAGAACTCGTGAGAGAGGTCAATGCTGAGTCTTAACAGTGGCTACCGCCGTGCTGGCTACTCTAGCATGCTACTGGAACTTCTCAGGTCTCTCGCTTCACATGCTCAAGGGGGCATAGTATACAAGTTACGGGCTGTGCCGCTACTTTGCAGTAGCAACACAGCCCATAAGTTTTTTGTAAGTCCTACTAGTCTGTCAATCTTGATGTGGCTGGGGCAAGGGCGCCCGCTGCCTTTCTCATTCCCCGAATGCGGCTTCGGGGACGCCCCTCCCATATGCGAACGCGCATGAGGAGCCATGTCATATGGGAGGGGCGTCCCCTTGCGGGCGCCCTGGTTTCGGTCCCAAATGTACTTTGACGGACTACTACATTTAATAAACTGGATCAACAGCTTTATGTTTGTTAGACAGTAGGTATACTGTAAGACTTTATTTATCGTTTACAACAATCGTATTTTGCCGTACCCTGCGCTTACTCGACTGTCACCGATTTCGCTAGATTCCGTGGCTGATCCACGTTGCATCCCCTTGCTACTGCGGTATGGTAGGCGAACAGTTGTAGGGGGACGCTTGCCAGAAGCGGACTGAGCATCTCAAGGGTGGCGGGGACGTACATTACGTCGTCGGCGTGTTGCTTTATTTTCTCGTCGCCCTCAGTGGCAACGGCGATGATATGAGCATCACGCGCTCGCACCTCTTGCATGTTGCTGACCACCTTTTCGTAGACATGTGATGCGGTTGCGACGGCGATAAGTGGCACGTCAGGATCGAGCAAGGCAATAGAACCATGCTTGAGTTCCCCGGCGGGGAAACCTTCGGCGTGAATGTACGATATCTCTTTGAGCTTCAGCGCACCCTCTAACGCAGTGGGGTAGCCGACGCCACGACCGATAAAGATCATACTGCTCACGCTTGCCATGCGTTTCGCTAGCGGCTCAATCACGTCTTCCTTGCTGCTCGATGCCTCGTCGAGTATCTTCTGAATCTGCGCTGGAATACGTTCTAACCCCTCTAAAACCTCGCTTACTGTTGCTTGCGCGACATGTGCGCATTGCTGAGCAAGATAGAGGCCAAGCATATATAACACAGTGACAGAGGTGACGAACGTTTTTGTGGCGACTACCCCAATCTCTGGCCCCGCTTGTAGGTAGAGCACTGCATCGGAGAGACGCGTGATCGCGCTTGCGACGACATTGGTGATAGCGATAACGGGTGCGCCATGTTCACGCGCTTGCCGGATACCAACAAGTGTATCCGCCGTTTCGCCCGATTGTGTCACAGCGATACATAGCGTCTCTGGCCCCACAATTGGATTGCTATAGCGAAACTCGGCTGCCGTCACCGCCTCGACGGGGATACGCGCCCACTGCTCTATCGCGTACTTGGCAATGATACCCACATGAAATGATGTGCCGCACGCGACGATGACGATACGTTGAATTTTATCGAGCAGACCCGCTTGCCGCATACGCTCAAGTTCGCTCAGGTGCAATTCCCCATTCTGAACGCGTCCAAGCAGCGCGCGACGGATAGCGTCAGGCTGCTCATAGATTTCTTTGAGCACAAAATGCGGGTAGCCCCCCTTTTCTGCCGCCTCAGTATCCCAATCAATCGTCAATGGGTCACGTGTTACAGGTGTTCCGTTTTCAATGGTGGTGATGGTGACGCCTTCTGGTCGGAGCGTGACCATCTCACCCTCGTCGAGAATTTTGATGGTACGTGTGTGTTTCAGAATAGCGGGAATGTCCGAGGCCAGGAACTGCTCATGCTCACCGAGACCGATGACGAGTGGACCACCACCATGTCGCGCTCCAATAATCAGATCGGGTTGCTCACGGCTTATGACTGCGATAGCATATGACCCCTCGATACGCTGTAGCGCGAGACGTACCGCGCGTTCTAGGTCGTGCTGCGCTTCGCCAAAGTAGGCGCGTGCAATCAGGTGAGGTAGCACCTCCGTATCTGTCTCGGAGTGGAAGACATAGCCCTCTTGCTGTAATTCCATACGAAGTTCAGTGTAGTTCTCGATAATGCCGTTATGCACAACATTGATCGTGCCTGTATTATCGGCATGAGGATGAGCATTGATATCGTTAGGGCGTCCATGTGTTGCCCAGCGTGTATGACCTATGCCGAGAGGACCGGGGGCAGGATGTGAGCCATTAGCAACAGAGGCGACGAGGTTGGCAATTTTGCCAGCACGTCGGTGGAGTTCAAGAGTGCCATCGGTAGTCAAAACGGCGATGCCAGCCGAGTCATAACCACGATATTCAAGACGTGTCAGGCCATCAAGCAAAAGAGTAGTAACATCGGTCCCCTGCGGGCCGACGTATCCAATGATACCGCACATGTGTCAATTTCTCTTTCTCTGCGCGTGTACATGTATATCTTAAAACAGGTATGTCTATCAACGGCATACCTCATGTATACACACGACATCATCACCAAGAGCGTCTTGTGCCAATCGTTACCAACTGGATTTGCCCGCTCTCTTTTCAGGAGTGTGATCGCCCCTGGAGACTCCCCGCTGACGTGTCCGAACGGTCTCCACCTCGTCAACCGATATCTCCTCCTCTGAATCGGCCCATGCGCTACTCACCAAAACGATATTTCTGAACTACAGTATACCATAGCAAACGAATTAATTTTGTG
>CAXUIS010000093.1:6031-16492 GCA_964250915.1 uncultured Ktedonobacteraceae bacterium
TATGGCGATTGAACAGAGCATATTGGGTATGATTAGTCTGAAACCGTGTTCGGGCTATGATTTGAAGGCAGAGTTTGAAAAAGGGGGCGCGGCATTGCTCTCGGCCTCCAGTTTTGGCAGTATCTATCCGCATCTCAAGCGACTGGAGCAGGAGAGCTTGATAGAGGTACAAGAAGAGGGCAATGATGGACGACATAAGAAAGTCTATGAGTTGACCGCGCAGGGCTGGCAAGAACTGACAAACTGGCTTGAGCAGGCGAGCGAGTATCCTATTCCTATGCGTGACGAGCTGCTTTTGAAGATGTTGTTTTGGGGAGCCGCAGGCAAGGAGCGCACAACATTGATTGAGCAACTACAAGCACGACGCGAGGAGTCGCTTGACCTACTGAAGTATATGGAGGAATGGCAAAGAAATGGAAGCGCGTTCGTCGATGAATATAACGCCCTTGTATTTTCGTATATGCGAACACGTTTAGAGAGTGAACTAGCTTGGATTACCGAGGCAACAACACAACTCGAAGGTCCTGAACAACTTCCGCTACAGGACCCGCAATGGCTATCAGTCGTCCAAAAAGCACGTCGTAAAAAGGCGTTAGAGCACTTAGATGAATGATGCTATGCGTCCGCACAGCATCATTCATCTAGTGAAGTTTTAGAGCGATTCGCGGAATTTGTTGGCAATTGGTAGGCGGCGATCACGTCCGAAAGCGCGTGGCGTGATTTTCACACCGACGGGTGCTTGACGCCGCTTATACTCGTTGATATCGACAAGGCGGATGACTCGCTCGATGGTGGCCCGCTCGTAACCCATCGCCAGCATCTCTTCGACGCTACGGTCATCCTCGACATAGGCTTTGAGGATAGGGTCCAGTACCTCATAGGGCGGCAGGCTATCGACATCCTTCTGATCGGGGCGCAATTCGGCGGATGGTGGCTTGTCAATGACCTGTTGCGGAATAACGGGCGTGTCTCCAATACTGTTGCGATAGAGACACAATTCGTAAACCAGCGTCTTCAAGACATCTTTCAGCACTGAGAAGCCACCTGCCATATCACCATAGAGAGTGCTATAGCCGACCGCCATCTCGGATTTGTTGCCCGTTGTCAACACAAGGGGACCAAGCTTGTTAGAGATCGTCATCATGATATTGCCACGAATACGTGATTGTAGATTCTCAGCAGCCAAACCGGGGTCTTCGTCACCGAGCGCGGGTCGCATCATCTTGAGCGATGTGCGGAAGGTCTCCTCGATTGGAATCATCAGGTACTGCATACCGAGATTTTCGGCGAGCTTTTGGGCATCGGTCTTGCTGCCTTCGGATGAATAGCCGGAGGGCATGAGAATACCTAACACGTTTTTGGCTCCAAGTGCATCAACAGCTATGGCGGCGGTCAATGCCGAGTCAATACCGCCAGAGAGACCGATAACGGCTTTCTTGAAGCCTGTCTTACGTACGTAATCGCCTGTACCTAAGACAAGCGCAGAGTATACCTCTTGTAGATGCGACATCTTCGGCTCGATACGTTGAGGTGCGCCAAGCAGAGCATGATTGTTGATGGTCGGAGCCGAAAGTGGTCGTGTATCAACGGTTACGACAGGTACCTCTTCTGAGGGGTCCTTAAAGCGAACGTTACGAAGGCGTGGGTCATGAAGGCGCGAGCGAAAGACAGAGGGTGTATCGAGATCGACGATTAGCATGTCCTCCTCAAATTGTTTGGCACGTGCGATGAGGGTGCCGCGCTCGTTAAACACCATACTGCCACCGTCGAAGACCAATTCATCTTGTCCGCCTGCCATGTTGAGGTAGGCGATAATCACGCCATTATCGGCGGCACGCGTAGAGATCATTTCTTCACGCGCGGTCTCCTTCCCTAAATTGTAGGGTGAGCCGTTAATGTTAAGAATAACCTCGGCACCAGCAAATGCCTGCTGTGTCAGAGGTCCCGTAGGATACCAAATATCCTCACAGATGTTAATACCAACATGAATGCCGTGAAGCAGAAAAAGAGGTGCAGCACGGCCCGCGCGAAAATAGCGATTCTCGTCAAACACACCATAATTCGGCAAGAAATGTTTATGATACACACCAGCTAGCTTGCCCTCGTGAATAATGGCGGCGGCGTTATAGATATCGTGGTCGCGGTCTACAAAACCAACCACCGTCGTCAAACCAGAGAATGCTCGACTGGCCCCTACAAGTTCATCTAACGCACGTAGATTCGCATCGACAAAGCCGGGCTTGAGCAACAGGTCTTCGGGTGGGTAACCTGTCAATGCAAGCTCTGGCAGACAGACAATATGGGCACCCTCAGCAGAAGCTGTATGCATAGCATCTTGTATCTTTTGTGCATTGCCTCCCAAGTCGCCGACGGTAACGTTTATTTGAGCCAGTGCTACACGAAGTGGATGAATATTCATATGGTTATCCTTTCTGCCCTTGACGAAACACGCCGAACGCACTACCTTATCAGGCAGAGATATTTATACGTAGTATACGACGAAGGAAACACTCCCTCATGGAAATACGGTCTTTTTTGACGCTTGACCTTGCATTTATTGTAGTGGTCTACTTTGCATTCCTTTTGTTTATTCACCCACCTAGGAGCGTAGTTTTTTCCTCGCTACTCGGCGGTCTAGTGTTGGGTTTAATAAATCTCCTTGTAGATATTGTAGCCCATTTTACGAACATATGGCACTATACGATCAGTGGCTTGACATTTTTTGTGCCCTTGCCCTTTTATATCTCGCCTATCCTGTTTTATGGAAGCGTGATCTACCTGCTCATCTGGCGGTTCTGGCGTGGACGTAATCATTGGTTCTCACTGCTCTTGCTCTTTGGTGTTCCCGTTTTTGGGATAGTGCGCGATCTCTGGGGTGGCTTGCTCGTAATTTCTCCCTATAACCCAAAATGGTCAAGTCCACTATCAATTCTGCTTGACATTGCTATGTGGATCGTCATGTTCTACACGGGCTTCTTCGTCTTTAGAAGATTGGCACCCACACGTACTGGAAGCTTGATACAGGAAGAACAGCGTGAACGCACAGTCCCTTCGCATCAATAATATATGAATTACTGAACAAAAGATATGGGCACCCTTTCAAAGGGTGCCCATATCTTTTGTTCAGTGATCATGTAATACAGCAAACCGGACACCTCTCTCTTTCCGTAGGACATTTTACTCACTGCAAACATTTCCGGGTAAAGGTTTCGCAACCCTTCATAGACCTAAAATGGTACTTTCTTGTGCACAAATAAAAATCCACGCATAACTCCTCTTTCGATGCGGTATTCTTTGCCTAGATCATTTCTGCGCAAGAAATATCAAAGTATTTCAATGCATGTCTCCACGCATAGACGTGTTGCATCTTTGAAGGACGTACCGTTGTCTACTCATATTGAGCACAAGACAACATTCTTATGGGGTGTTTGTATATTCAGCAAAGGGGAGAAGAAATGTATGCTTAAACAGCAACGCACAGGGAGAGCAAACGAGGGATACCGCAAGCGCGTATCTCCGTTGCTCCTTCTAGGAGTTAGTGTGCCTGTCATACTCATGGTGCTAGCCTTGGTTGTATTCGTCGCGCCGCGTCTGGCGTCGTCTCATGCAGCGGCTGCGGTGGGTAACATGGATTGCACGCTCATCGTGCCTCCCAATCCATTGTCAGCACAAGGACTAGCGACACCATATCGACTAGTAGCCACGAATCCAGCAAACGGTGCATGCCATGAAGCAGCGAAAACACAGGCTGCATTTGTGCAAGGAGCGGTTATTGATGCCAGAACGGGTGCGATTTCTGTCTATAATCCCGTTGTCGTTGATGATGGAACACAACCTGCCGTGCAGCCTGTAGTGCCACAGTTGCCAAGAGCTAGTATTGTCGCTCTTTGGTTTGGCTTTAACGGTGGTAACTTGACATTGCAAGATAATAACGGAAGTCTGCGACAAGGAAGATGTGTTAATGGCACTAATGGTTCTATCTTTGGACAATTTGCGTACTGCAACGCGCCTGCATTTTTCGCAGTCGCCAATTTTGCGATGAGACGTGGGCAACTTGTACCACCTGCACTTGGAATGGCAAACGATGGCAAGCCTTGCCCAACGGTTCGTGACTTTAGTGTGGTCGATATGGACCAGAGTGATAACGTAACCACTCAGTATCTTGTCAACGGCAATGGGCAGGTTGCGCAACTTACAGCAGCAAATAGTGCTGCATTGACAAATGCTGGTGGAGCACAAACACAGACTCCACAGTTGCAGGTCAACGCCAGTGATAATCGTCTTCTCGCTGTCGCATTAGATGGTGCTCTTGGTTGTCATCCGTGGACTGCACCAGACCTCGCCGATCCTGGTCAGATGGTTCCAGCATTGCCGCTTAACGAGCTACAAGCTGCGAAATTTCAGGTGGCTCCCGTAGCCGTTGTACCTGCAAACGACCCGATGGTGCTTGTGAACGGACAGCCAAATCTGAACAAGATTAATGCGTACCGTCTCGGCGTAAACCAGCCACTTGCGTTCAACTTGAATGGCGCAAGTACAACAACCTACTGCACCAACATACTGAATACAGCCCCGGCCCGTTTACAGCTTGATATGCAGACAACGATTAATCGCCCATCAGCTGACGCAGCAGTAGCTACCAATCTCTTTACCTTCCTGTCACAGCGCTTGTCTGCAACCTTTGGAGCTAACGGTCTCAACTGTGCTGCACTGTTGAAGCAGCCTAATCCTGTCGCGGTGACAGTAAATGGAAACGGCGTAGCAACAGCGGCAACCATCACTGTTCCTAATGGCACTGGAAACGGTACTGGCACTGGAAACGGTACTGGTACTGGTGGTGGAAACGGTACTGGTACTGGCACTGGTGGTGGAAATGGCAATGGGACAGGAGGAACGAATACTCCTGTAAACTGTGTATTCAACGGTACTGCTATACCTAACTGCACAGGGACACAAACCAGCAATGGACAGGCTTGCACCTTCGCGGTGACGGCTACAAATCAGGTGAATATTACCTGTACAGCAGCAGGTGCGCAACAAGGCACACAACCTACATCCACGCCTGTGACAACGCAGACGACACCTGTGACAACGCAGATGACACCTACTACACAGACGACACCTGCGCCATTAGCTACGCCTAGTCCGCAGGCAACTCAACAAGGTCAATAGTACAGCTTTCTTTTTAACGTGAAACTAGTGAGTCGCTCTGAAAAACAGAGTAACCACGGAACAATTCTAGGAGAAACTTTTATGTCTAGGAAACGTACTTCACTTATCTTATCACTGAGTATAGCACTCCTTAGCATTATGCTTGCTGTCGGTGCTATTCTTGTGTTGAATAGTACAGGCATCATACACGCGGCAGGCATAGGTGACTCAGGTGTTCAGCCGGGACAAAACAGAAACAACAATAACAACAACGGGCAGCAGCAGTACAACAACAACGGGCAGCAGCAGTATAACAACAACAATGGTCAGCAGTATAACAACAACGCTCGCTATTCCACTATCGGTGATCTCCATACCGTCTCGCCGGTGGCAAGTACGATGTTTGTTGTCGATGGTGCTGGCAAGACTGTTACAACTGATGCCAATCCTTATGGTATTGCGATTGCGCCAGATTCGGTAGAAAAGATGCCTGGTGCTGTAAAACCCGGCGATCTTGTCGTCACGAACTTTGGTGCCAACCAGACAGGGAAAACGTTGGTTCGTATTCCTAACAAGCAAGGACCTGCTCATCTTCTTAACAATATGATGGACAAAGGGACAAACGGTCCCGCTGATGAGGCATTTAATACAATGACGGGTTCTAACTGGGTTGCTAATACAAGTGGTAACAACATCCAGGTTTTTGACGCAAACGGCAAGGTTACTGCCACCATCACGAATCCTATGTTCAATATGCCTTGGGGACAAGCGTTTAACGGCGGCGTTCGCAACCCTAACGATGGTGCAACTGCTTCCTTCTTCTCAACAAACGCGGCGGATGGCACAATTGACCGTATTGATCTTATTCCCTCCGGTGATTATGGTAAAGTTACATTCAAGGTTTTCCAGATTGGTCAGCTTGCACACACAGGCAAGCAAACGTTTATCGCAATCACATGGGTGTCCAAGCTTCGTGTAGGCGATGACACCTATTCGGATGTCCTTCTAGCACTTGATACTGTCAACAATCGTATTGCAGCCTATCCAAATAGTTCGACTCATCATACACAGGACACGAAATCGACAAATCAGGGCATGACTGTCTTCAAAGGCAATCCACTACAAGGTCCTGTTGGTCTTACTGTTAGCCCGACAACAGGTCATTTGCTCGTGGTAAATTCACAGAAGAACGACTTGGTAGAACTAAACCTTTCAACGGGTAAAGTCGTTGGTGATGTCCAGATTGACAATGTGCCAGTAGATGCTAACACAGGCAATGGTTCCGCGTTGTTTGGAGTAGCAGCAGCCACCGACGAAAATGGCAATCTCGAAGTCTACTTCACCGACGATAACACGAACACCGTCAACGTATTGCATCGGGTATAGTATCTCATTCACTATCCCACCGTCTTACTTACGACGCTGGGATAGTGGATCGATGTAGGGGCCATCATTCAGTACGCCGTCCCACTTGTATTGCACAACAAGGGCGTACTGAATGATGGCCCCTACATCGACGTATCCCTGCTGATTTGCTAAACTGCATAATTATTGCCCCTACAGTCTGTAGCACGTGCTTGCCCCTAGACAACAAGTCCTTTATAATGGACGTATTATTCGCTTTGGCATCATCATGATATAAAGGATAATTATTCATGGAAATAGAGGGTACATATACGCTGCGTGCGACGCCTGAAGAGGTGTGGGATATCCTGGCAGATCACCAAATGCTTCTACACACGATACCAGAAATAAAGCAGTTAGAGCGTGTAGACGATTATACACAAACATTGGCACTGCATTTGACCTATGCACCACTTATAGGCACATATTATGGAAGTGTGCATATTGCAGAACGTATCTATCCAAGTCACTCGCACATTATGATCGAGAGTGTGCGTGACACACAGAACACGATGAGCGGTGAGGCCATTCTTGATTTACAGAGCCATGAGGATACAACAATTGTTTCCTATAAAGGAGATATCTCGCTTCACAAAGCTGGCACACAATTACAGCGTACCGTGATTAAAGGTGCGATGAAATTATTGATTCAGCAATTCTTTACGGCACTGGAAGAGCAATTGTGGCAACAGGCAGCAAAGAAACGTGTGGAAGAGGAAATAGTCATACGAACAATCACTCAGCGTTCTCCTACTCAAGACCGCACTCGTGCGAACCAGCAAGAAACACAGCGTGTATCGTTTCTACAACGTATAGTGCATCTGTTGCGGCTTGGAGAAGGCAATGCTTCAGAGGAGATACGCTGGACACAGCGCATTCGTCGTACAGGGTACGCGTCGATGTTGCTCTTTCTCGTCTGGGTTGGTACCCGCATTATTCCACGTCGCTGAGTCTAGTGTACAAAAACAGAGGCTGCATATATGCTCTTTGAGCAGATATGCAGCCTCTGTTTTTGTATTATTTATCCATCATAGCTCTAAGCCGTGCCTTCCATGGATCGTCATCCTCTGAAGCTGTATTGGTTTGTTCATCTTGTCCTACGGTCCAGGTACGTGTTCCATCATTAGATGTTGTTGGTGTAGCCTGTTTCGGCTTTGTTTCTTTATCACCCAGATTACGGAGGGCCGCCTGTGCTGCTTTCCGCACATCATCCACTGGATCAGTAAGCAACGGGCGAATGAAGTCCTGTACCGATTTCACGCCTAAACGCCCCAGTGTGCGTACACCACTAGCGCGTTCGTCTGAAGCGACAGAGTGTAGCAGGGGCACAATGTCTGGTGCGAGTTGCGTCAACGAGAGGTCCGCAATGAGCCGCAACAGACGATTGCGATACAGAGGACGCATGATGACGCGCAGTGCTTCACGACAATCGGTTGCAACCTGCGCTTTGTTTTGAATGAGTCCCTGCTTTTTAGCTTCAGTGACCGCCATCTCTGCTGATAGGGGTGCGATACCATACAAAAATGGCTCAATCCATGCGGCGACAGGAAGCGGTTCTTCCATGTACTCATGCATTTTAAGAATGGTGGAATAGTGCGTATCGAGCCAGTAATACAGAGCAAGCGTTACCTCGGCATCACGTGCGGCATAGGCGACCATCGCAGGTGGCAGCGGACGGCGTAACCAGTCTGTGCGCTGAAGACTCTTATCCAGTCGATAGCCGAATGCACGTCGCAGCATGCCAGCTAGCGACGATTCGTGCTGCCCAAAGATTGAACGGCTCGTCGCCTCTAAATCGTAGTAGTGCGCGACCTCTAAACCTCGATCTGCCATTACGCGCAGGTCTGCTCCTGCACCATGTAACAAAATGCTATAATGAGGGTCCTCTACAATTGTGGCAAGTGGCGAAAGGTCGTTTAAACGTAGAGCATCAACAACAAAACATGTACCATCAACAGCGATTTGTAGCAGTGCCAGACGTGGTGCAGAAGACTGAGCCTGCTGTTGCGCATGTGAACGCAGCTGTGAAAATTCAGCATCAATAGCGATGACCGTCGCCTTTTTGAGGACAGCAACAGCCGCCAACAACTGCTCTGGACGATCAATCCATGTGCGTTCGCCGCGTGGTGGCAGTTGCCCTAATGATGGTGTTACACCAGTATACCCTTGTTGTGTGCGAACAGCGTCTCCAGACGCTGTATGTGGTACGTTCTCGTTCAAGGAAGTCGTAACTGCGCCTTCTTATATACTACAGGAATGGTGTTGCTATTACACTATACCAGATAAGGCAAGGGGTTTCTATGGAATGTGAAATAATTCTAATTTGCACCCTTCCCCGCTCTATGCTACACTGAAACAGCCACGGAGAGGGTGGCGATTGTAGCAAAAAGGAAATGTTTTTTATGAGTGAAAATACACCAATCACAGTTGCGCACGGTGATGGCATTGGGCCAGAGATTATGGATGCCACCCTGCACATCATCCAGGAGGCGGGTGCTCGCATTACAATTGAGCCAATCGAGGTTGGCGAAAAGGTCTATCTGCGTGGCATTAGCGCGGGTATCGAGCTGAGTTCGTGGGAGTCGCTACGCCGCACAAAAGTATTTCTCAAGGCACCTATCACGACTCCACAAGGTGGTGGGTATAAAAGTCTCAATGTCACGACACGCGTAACATTCGGACTCTATGCAAATGTACGGCCCTGCGTGGCCTATTACCCGTTCATCGACACAAAACATCCGAACATGAACGTTGTCATCATGCGTGAAAACGAAGAGGACTTGTACTCAGGCATTGAGTATCGCCAGACGCATGACATGATGGAGTCGTTGAAACTCATTAGCTATACTGGCTCTGAAAAGATTATTCGCTACGCCTTCGAGTATGCGCGGAGCAACAATCGCAAGAAAGTCACCTGCTTCATGAAGGATAACATCATGAAGATGTCCGATGGCTTGTTCCACAGAACGTTCGACGAGATAGCGAAAGAGTATCCCGATATTCAGAACGAAAGTTGGATCGTCGATATCGGAGCCGCCAAACTTGCTGATACACCAGAGGCGTTCGATGTCGTTGTCATGCCTAATCTGTATGGTGATATTCTTTCCGATGTCGCGGCGCAGATTGCTGGTTCGGTTGGCCTTGCGGGTTCAGCCAATATTGGTGATAACTTCGCTATGTTCGAGGCGATTCACGGATCGGCCCCACGTCGCGCAGGTCAAAACCTTGCCAATCCATCGGGCTTGCTTCTCGGTGCAGTCATGATGCTTGTGCATATTCAGCAGCCGGAGGTTGCGACACGTGTACACAATGCGTGGTTACGTACCATTGAGGACGGTATTCACACCTACGACATTTTCGTCGAGGGGGTGAGTAAGCAAAAGGTTGGCACCAAAGAGTTTGCCGATGCCGTTGTCGCACGTCTTGGTCAGCAGCCACAAACGCTGAAAGCGGTGAGCTATAGCCTGGCACCAGAGGAGACGCATCGAGCTCATACGCTTAACCCAGAGAAAAACGCGAAGAAAGAACTCGTTGGTGTCGATGTCTATCTGGATTGGAGCAGTGGCACACCTGACCAGTTGGGCGACGCTATTCAACGTGCCAATGATACCGAGTTAGAGTTGACCATGATTACCAGTCGCGGCGCAAAGGTCTGGCCTCAGGGTATGGCGGAAACGTCCTATGCCGACCACTGGCGTTGTCGCTTCCTGACAAGCACAAAGGGTGCTTCGATCTCGCATACAGAGATCGTTACACTACTGCAACATATCGCGGAACTAGGTTTTGACTTCATCAAGATAGAAAATCTCTACACGTTTGATGGAAAAGTCAGTTTCTCCGGTGCGTCAGGAGATTAAGCTTCTTCCGTGATAAAACTCCTGTACGGGTCTGCTTTAGCACACCCTA
>CAXUIS010000094.1:0-11622 GCA_964250915.1 uncultured Ktedonobacteraceae bacterium
ATAAATAAGCGTTTAACAGAAGATAGGCGCTTAGTAAGAGGATATACAAGAGTATACTTACTGGGGAGCTAGTACTATAGATAACTGTTGTGACATATTGAATGCAATGTCGGGAATTGGCCCTAGAGCATGTTGTGTATGATTAACGATAAGCACAATCATGATAATGATAAGAATAATCAAAATAATGAGGACTGCTATTACCAGTCCTGTACTAATCGTAAAGCCGGATGGTTTCTGTTGTATAGCCGGTTTAGGTGATGTATTGGTATTTGTTCTCATACTAGATGAAGATTGCTGTGGCACAACTGGAGTTGTGTTCCACGGCGAAGAATGAGTAGGAGAGGGAGTATTCCCAGAGAATGTCTGTGGTGTTGATGTCGGGACAGGAGTGTATGTTCTTGGCATTTGTGGATTGTGTGATGATGCCGTAACTATTGAATCAACTGCTCCAACCTGTTCCTGCTGTATTGATCCTCTTCCTGTAGCAGGTGTGCTATCAGGTATGTGTGTGCTGCTTCCGCTTTGTTGGTTTGGAGTCAGAGATAGCCCACAGTTTGGACAAAATGTTGCATTTGCCATAAGAGTCGCATTGCATTCAGGACAGTGAGATGCAACGTCATAGGCGGAACGAGGTATCTGGGCCACGTTCTGTACGTCCATCTGTTCAGTCATTTTCGCGTTCTGCATGGCTTCGTACAGCTTTGGTAGATCTGGTTGTGTGCCATAAGGATTAGGAGTAGACTTTGCTTCAGATGTAATCAAGTCCAGCACGTGTTTCAAATCACGGGCGAAATCGGCAACAAATTGATAGCGGTCCTTAGGTCTCATTGCCATTGAGCGTTGAAGGATTGCATTCAACTGATTTATTGCAGTGGGAGAAAGTGCTGCAAGCTGTGCAACATGACGCGAGTGACGAGGTGCTGGTTTTGTGGGCTTTGAGACTCCTAGACGAAATTGCTTGGCAACATTTGCCTCTGGATTATCTTCAGGTGGATTTTGCGCAAGTACATCCTGCAGTGATGGCAAATCGGGTTGCCCTTGCTGTAGTGCTTGATTACGTGTTGACACGCTTGGAGGCTCATGTGCAGTAACAGCGAAATACAGCGTTGCCCCTAATGCATAAACATCGGAGCGCGTGTCTGTGCCGCTACCACCGGGGTACTGTTCAGGTGGTGCATAGCCGGGAGTGCCTTGATGACGAATAAATAAGAGGGTGCGTGAACCATCAGCAAATGCTTTGGCATTGCCCAGGTCCACCAGGATTGCCGTCCCATTCCGCATAATACGTATATTATCCGGTTTGATATCTCGATGAATAACAGGTGGATGCTGATTGTGTAAGAAAAGTACCGCGTCACATGTCTCTAACATCCATCTCATAAGCTGTGGAAGAGCAATAACCTCATTGCGACGCTGTGTCACGCGAATAATATCAGTCAGATCTTCGCCTTCAATGTAGTTTATGATGACATAGTAACGTCCACGTTCGTGAAACGCGTCATGGAATGCTGGCAAATTGGGATGATGAAGCTGACTCAGGACGTTAGCTTCGTGCATGAGTTGCTCTTGCCCACCTGGACCCGATACCAAATACTCCTTCAAAGCATACTGCTGATTTGTCGAGAGGTCTACTACCAAGTAGACATGTCCAAAACCACCACTCCCTAGTACGCGGTCGATACGATAGCGTCCATGCAGTACCGTGCCCGACGGAACTGTTTCAATCATCAAGAGTCTCCTTTTGTCGTCGTCTCATTGCATACGTCGGCACGGATACTGAAACAGATCGTATATCTACGTATCTGAACGCCATGTATCAAGTTTCCAGAGGTCTTTCCGCTCTGCTCCAATAGCATTATAGCATGCTGTGAGGGGCATGTACATTGAATAGGCTGTAGATTTTACGTGTTTGATCGAGTTGCAGGAGATGATGGTACGACTTGTGCTTGTGACAAGAATGCCCAGTCATTTTGTTTGTATACACGCAAATACATATATGTCTCGGCCTGCTGTACACCTTGTACCTTATACAACTTTTCAGTGAGGAACTTCAAGAAGTGGTCGTTGTCTCGACACACAACTTCTGCAAGTATATCAAAGCTTCCAGCGCATAGAATAAGATAGATCACTTCGTCGAAGGCCGATATCTCCTGTGCGGCCTCTAGCAACCGTTCGCCAGAGATGCGAATGCCAATCATACTCGCCATTGTGAAACCAAGCTTGACTGGATTTGTGACCGCTACGATTTGCATAACCTGAGTATTGATGAGGTGCGCCACACGTTGCCGTACACTTGCCTCGGAGATACCCATATCGGCTGCAATCTTTGTGAAAGGGCGTCGCCCATCTTGTTGCAAAGCTTCAATAATGCGCTGGTCTATCTCGTCTACACTACCTTTGTTGGAATGTTGATCCATGATAAAGTCCTATCGTGTCATGACGGTGCAATTCGTTATCCTTGTATTGTATGATAACAAAATTAAGAGTAGTCTAGTATAGTAAACGTTGTAGGTGTTGAAAAGGAACGCATAGCTATGTCTCCCTCCTTTCGTACAGGTTTGGTGTATGATGAGCATTTTCTTGCTCACGATACTGGTACTGAAACACATGTCGTGACACGAAACGGCACATTTGAACTTTCACCTGAACCACATCCTTCATCGGTAACTATTATCAAGCGCATTAAAGAATTTCTTGATGGCTCTGGACTGACTGAACAGATGCTACCAATTCCAGCACGGCCCGCGACAGAAGACGAGCTTACTGTCTATCATACAAAAGAGTACATTGCAGGTATTCGTGCGTATGCTGCGGGTGGTCCCTCACAGGGTCTGTGGGGAGATGTAGATGAAGAAACCGTACTTAGTCCAGGTTCATTTGAGGCCGCTCTTTATGCAGCTGGTGGAGCAATGAATGCTGTCGATGCAGTGATGGACGGTAGAGTACGCAATGTGTACGCGTTGTTGCGTCCTCCTTGCCATCACGCGATGAGCAATCACGCAATGGGCTTCTGTGTCTTTAACAATACCGCTATTGCCGCACATCACGCACGAAATAAATATGGTCTTGAGCGTATTATGATTGTCGATTGGGACGTACATCATGGTAATGGTACGCAAGATGCTTTTTACCAGGACCCAGGAGTGCTCTTTGTCTCACTCCATCAGCAAAATTGGTTTCCTAAGCTCGCGGGTGAGTTAGAGCAGGTGGGAGCAGGGGCAGGTGCTGGTTATACCGTCAATATTCCATTACCACCGGGAACAGGGGACAGGGGTTATCGTGCAGCATTTGAGCAGATTGTTGTGCCCATTGGACAACAGTTTCGCCCACAACTTCTTATCATCACCGCAGGACAAGATGCAAACTGGCTTGATCCACTAGCGCATATGATGGTGACAAGAGATGGTTTTCGCTCCATGTCACAACTCATGCTTGATTTAGCAGAAGAGGTATGCGGCGGACGACTCGTGCTGCTTCAGGCAGGAGGATACAGTACAGCCTATGTACCCTACTGTACAATTGGAGCTATCGAGCCACTTGTGGGTGTCGATCTCGGCATCGTAGACCTTTATAATGCATCTTCCGAGCAAGACCGATGCCAGAGCATTCTTTCACAAGAAACATTAGACGCAATAACATCGGCTCGAACGTGGCATAAGCAATGGTGGACTATTTAGTAATTATTCTTATAGTCTTTTATATAATCAGAGTTAACTCTGATTATAGTGTGATGAGACCCTTGCGTAGGCCAAGCCGTACAGCGTCTGTACGGCTTGTTGCACCAAGCTTTCCAGAGATCGAAGAAATATGAAACTTTACAGTGTGTTCACTGATTTGTAGCTGTCGCGCAATCAGCTTGTTCGATAAGCCTTGACTGACGAGTTCTAACACCTCACGCTCACGTGCTGTGAGAACTTCGTCCGCAGCATCCAGCTGTATAGATTGTACATGAAGGTGTTCTTCATACAAGCTGTGCATTAACATAGTAGGAAATACAACCGAGCCTTGAGCAACTGCAATGACTGTCCCTTGAAGGTACAAAGCTGAGGCCGTTGTTGGAAGAATACCCCAACTTTGTACTCTCAAAGAGCGTAGTAGCGAAAATGCTTTCTGTTCGTTGTTCGCCATCACAACAAGTGAGACCATCTCTCCACGAGGAATCGTGCGTACTGCGTCCTCTAAGAGGATTTCGTCCGCAATCATGATCACGTCGCTTCCTGCTAGCTCTCCCCGTGCAATATCCGGCACAAGTGACTCGCCTACAATCTCTATATCGTCAGAGGAGGTGAGCATAGCACGCAAACCAGCTTGCTGCATAGGCGTTGTTGCGATGATGAACACGCGAGTCATTAGATACTCTCCACTACTAGTGTTGTTGCATCAAGGGAGATCGCAGCACCGGCGCGAAAAAGAGTGAGTGGTACCGTTGTGGCTTCGCCCTGTTGCGATAGAATATGACGTAACGCAGCTGGATCGTTGACAGGCTTACCTGAGACGGTTAGAAGAATATCACCAACTAGTAAATCGCTTATCTGCCGTGTTTCCTCAATGCCTACAATGAGTAGCCCCGATATGCGTTGTGTATCGAAACTCTGACGAATAGCATCAGATAGTTCTACAGTTTGTACAGCGACACCGAGCTTTATAGTGCGCTTGGTGAGTTCAGCAAGCCAGTTTGTGACAACGTTGCAGGGAATAGCTACTGACAGGTCGCCACCGAAGATCATTGCGTTAATGCCTACGACATTGCCGTCTGTATCTAATAGTGGACCACCAGAATTTCCAGGCGCAAGGAGCACATCTGACTGAATGTACTGCGTTGTTATGTCATCAGCGATTTTCGCGGTCCTTTGTGTACTAACAATGCCCGCAGTAACGACCCAACGTTGACCCCAAGGATGTCCAATGGCAAAGACCCACTCGCCAACGCGCAGTTTCGATGAATCTCCTGCACTAAGTGGTTTTAAGTTTTCGCCTGTTACCTTAAGTAAAGCAAGGTCAAGCCGAGGATTACGATGAAGCACGTTTGCGTCAAGTGTTCTGCCATCGGCAAGAAATACTTGAACGCGAGCGTTATCTTTCGCAACAACGTGGTTGTTAGTGATGATATGCCCATCTGCACTCCAGATAATACCAGTTCCAGCTCCACGTCCCTCCGTATGTACCTGTACAACGCTTGGCTGTACCGTGGTAAACAACGTGGTGAGTTCTGCTGAAAAGGCGTCAGGCAGTGGCAACGAAGATTGTTGTGTATATGTCTCTGTTTGTGTCATGATATACCTACCAGTATGGTACTAGTTGCGCTGTCCAACGGTCACTTGAAGTGCCTGAACAGCATTCCCGCGAATCACTTCGACAGGGATAGTTTTTCCTACGCGGTCGCCTACCAGCACGATTTGAAGGTCTTCTGAGTCCTTAACGGCATGACCATCAAGTGTGACGAGGATATCGCCAATCATAACGCCACCGCGCTGTGCTGGACTGTTCTCTTCAACCTTGACGATTAATAGCCCATGCTCTTGTTCGCGGCCTGCACGTTGACCTGCGGGTACATGTACGAGTTGGCTACTGATACCAAGATAGCCACGCTTGATATAGCCTTGTGTTGCAAGCGTATCAGCAATACTCTTAGCAAGAGTTGCAGGAATTGCTAACGCCACGCCGTTTGCGAGTCCTGTTGTGAGCACTCCAATCACCAAGCCGTCCAAATCGATAAGCGGGCCGCCAGAGAAACCAGGGTAGGGGGTAGCATCGGTACGGATATAGCGTTCAAGTGTTGCTCCTCGGCCTGTACGAAGCGGGCCTCCGATAGCACTGACGATACCAACACTTGCCATTGGGCCTTGGCTGTTAGAACGCCCAACAGTCAGAATAAGCTGCCCAACGCGTGCCTCAGTGGTTGCTAATGATGCTTGCTCAAGCTTAAGATCGTTGACGCGCAATACTGCGAGATCGCTTGCGAGATCACGCCCGACAAATTGTGCAGGAAGTGTTCGTTGGTCGTGTGTCTGAATAGTAATGTCCTCTTCGCGCTCCAGAACATGATCTGCTGTAAGTACGAGATCATTCGCATAGACAATGCCGCTTGCGGGTTGACGCGGACGACCACTGACTTGTACAAGTGCGGTGCTTATATGTTCCACGGCATCTGCCATCTGGTTTGAAAGTGAACGAAGTGTGTTTGTAGAAGAAGTAGTTGACTGTTCCATAGCTTTCTTTTATCCTTTGTATCTTTCTGTCTGGGCTATCTGCCCCTTATGTCCTACTATACTCTCCGTAGACAGAGACAACATCAGCCATTTGGCTAGTTTAATACCTAGAGATTAGTCCAACCAAACCCGGAAGGACGATGCATTACCTCCACGGGCACGATCACTAGGGGTTGACGTGTCTCAAAAAAACGTGCCAAAATCAAAATCTCATATTTTGTTGAACGAGATGAGTAACTGGCACAAAATGAAGAGGTTTTATGAAGGTTAGGTATATTCGAGTCTTCAAGCAGAAGCAAAATGAGGCTTTGCAGAGGAGTGCTTTAAAAGATGCGAATTGTGAGAAATTTTTTAGCGACAAGACAAGATAATAGGATCGAAATTTGAGTTGATTTTCCGTCTGATTGATGAGGGTGCTGGCTGAGTTTGAGCGCAATCTGATTCATGTTGGAGGAAGACCAAAAAGGCCGTCCGCTAGGTAACCAAAAGCCTTGCTTTTCTACGCCACTCCTGCTATACTTCTGAAAAGAGTATCTTCAAGATAAGTGTAGTTATCTTGAAGTCGAAAAGGAAAGGAAAAGACATGACGCGCGAACTGACGCTTATCCCCGAGGGGACGACCGAAGAAAAACTCATCGATCTGTGGGTCCGCTTGAAGAAGAGCCAGCACACACAGCGAGCCTACCGTAGGGACATTCAGGTGTTCCGCGATGTCGTCGAGAAGCCGCTGATTGCCGTCACGCTGGAAGATGCCCTCGATTTCCACGACCTCCTCGACGAACTGGAAGTCAAGACGAGAGGCGGTGAGGTCAAGGTGTTGGAAGACAACAGCAAACGTAGAATCCTTAACTCCGTCAAGTCGTTCTACAGCTTCGCCCACACAACCGGGCTCTTTCCGACCAACGTCATGGCAAGCATCAAGCCCCCATCCGCTAAGAGTGCGATCTCCCAGCGCATCCTCTCAGAGGCCGATGTCCTCAGAATGATTCTCTTAGAGCAGAACCCACGCAACTCTGCCATCCTACACACGCTGTATGCGGGAGGTCTGCGCGTCTCCGAACTGTGTAAGCTCCAATGGCGCCACGTGATCCGTCGTCAGAAAGGAGTACAGCTCGACATCATGAGTGGCAAAGGGGACAAACAGCGCCACGTGCTCTTGCCCGAAAGCTCTTGGAAGGTCCTCTCACACCTACGTGAGGAGGCATCGGCGGACGACTTCGTTTTTCAATCCAGGCAGGAAGTCTCGCGAGAGGGCTACTACAAAGGGACATGCCTGGATACAACGACCGTGTTTCGCATTGTGCGCGAGGCAGCCAAGCGAGCAGGCATTGAGAACTGGTCCGAGGTCTCACCGCACTGGCTCCGACACTGCCACGGCTCTCATGCTATTGACCGACAGGCACCTCTCACCGTCGTTCGTGACACTCTGGGGCACAGCAATATCTCGGTGACCAATGAGTATGTCAAAGCACGTCCAGAGCAGAGTTCATCCACCTTTCTCCCCCTCTAGCGAGCATCGGGTTCTCTTTTCCTTGTTGCACGAACCCGATGCTCACGCGGCACAAGACCGAGTCCATGCTGCTCTAGTAGCTTGCGTCCTTCGGTGTCAGCACGTACTACACACTCTCCCCTCCCCTAGACTCAAACAAAGCTATTATGAGACTAAAAGACTATAAGAAACACTGAGCCGTAGATTGTTTGCTATGTGAGAGCACATAGAATTGGAATAGCAATGTTCGCAGAGCAGGTCATCAATTGTTCCCTCGTTGGGCTGAGTGCAAACATCGTGTTGCTAGTGAGCCACACGGCTGGTCTCTCACTAGCAACGGCATCAAAGTGTACCCGCCTCTCTCGCCGCATAATACGAAGGATAGATGGGGCGGAAGCCCAGTTCATCTCGGATGCGGAGGGTATCGACGATCAATTCCCACGGATTCTTGCAGGAAGGCTAAGAAATTGAGCGCGTTGGGCCGGAGAAAGCAATTCGCGTGTTGGCATGCATCGTATCCCCCTGTTCGAGGAAGTCCACCACCAGTGGTGATTGGCACTACGATAGCAGAAGAGCACCCATCAGAAAAGCCGCGTGGCCCCCGATTTATTCAAATGGCTTGCAGATCGGGTGGCGTCAGGGTCCAGTGTTCAATGATTGGGATGTTCGCTACATACCGTGACGCCATGACGCCCCAGCCCCCTCCATCGCCGACGACTCCAGCGTTTCGCTCATGGCGTCCACCCCACCAAATAGGCGTGAATGGGGTTAATCCAAACGCGGAAAGAAAGTCCCGATCTAACAGGCCCTGACAAGAAGCACGTTGGGCTACTCCACGTCGAGTAGTCCAGCGTGTTTGTCGACCGCAATCTTTACGCGACGGGTGTCCCCGGCGATGATGGCATTGACAAGCTCCTCGTGCGTCTCAATACGGATGTGCAGCCACTCGGTGGCCGATTCGGGGGCGGCATCGTGAGTAGCAGCCACAGCGTGCTCGCGCACGAACCTTGTCATCGACAGGTAGAGCGCCGACGCCGTCTGGTTCGGGGAGATGAGCGCAATGCGTTCGTGCAGGTCCCAGTTCGCTAGCAGAAACGTAGTCGTACCCTTGGCTGCCGCTGACTTGAGTTTGGCAAGCAGTTTCTTGATATCGGCGACGTCGGTGGCAGTTCGGTGTTCCGCAGCATCGACATCGATCAGGACCTCGAGCGCTTCCCGCACAGCCACGGCTTCGGCAACGGCGGTGGGGGCATCAGTGACCGCGAGGAGGGTGTGCCGGATTTTGACCATCGGTCCCGCAGCTGTTGCAAACAGCCCGCCCCCACGCCCAGGACGGATTTCGGCGAGCCCGCGATCGGCCAGGAGCCGAATGGCTTCGGCGACAGTCGACCGGGCGAATCCAGAGCGCTCTCTCAGCGAGTCAATGGTGCCAATCAGCTCGCCGGGCTTGAACTCTCGGTCGAGAATCTGCTGTTCGATCTCGCTCGCAAGGACATTCGCGCGCGTCAGACCCGCAAAGGAATTTGTGATTTGACTATACTTTTGTCCTGATTGTGACATGATAATTTGTCTTCTTCCTCGCTTGAGAAGCGGCTTCAGCACCCCTCTCTGACATCTGGCAAAACGGGCTTTGACGCATATGCACGTCCTGAGCCCAATCTCGGAACTATATCGTGTCCATTGGTCCATTTTCTCGAAAGGTGGCCGCACTTTCGCAAAACCATTGGACTACAGGTCGTACATATGGTTCAAAGAGGATATCCTTATGTCAAAGTCACCAAAAAAGTTCAGAAGAGGCCATCAACCAACTCCAATACCTTGATGACCAAGCTTCTCTACATCGAACAGCTTTGTATAACTCAATCATGCAAGCTAGCTTTTCTAGCTGATGGGCCACTTTTCAAAATTGACCCATATCCTGTCAAAATTGGACAAAGGCACTGACAAACTACAGAATTCATGTGCTCAGACTCCCAAGAAACATCGCAACGATTACCTAGGTTGGGTAGCGTAGACACCGGATGCAGGGATCACCAGGACCAGTCATTTGCTCGAAGCTCGGTGCCCTCGCTCGACGTGGTGCGAGTCGAGAGGCGAGAGCCGTACTCGGCCAGGTGCGCCGCATAGTCACGGAGAGAGTCGTGAGCGAAGTCGTGCTCGAAATCCCGAATAACAGAGTGAAGATGGTTTCCGCTGTCGACAGCGTTCACCATCTCGATGAGGAGTAAGCGTGTCTGGACACGGAAGTAGTGAGGTTCACCTCGCACCAGCCCACCTGCCCATGCGAAGTGGATTTCGGTCGGGCCGTCAGCATCGATCTGCGCGCGGTACTCTCCGGCCACGCGCGCAGGAAGGCGGGCAAGGTACGTGTCGACCAGACGGGTAAGCAGAGCCTGCTGGGTCTCTACGAGACGGTCTGCCGAAATGCCGGACGGCTGGTCACGAACCAAAGCAAGTGCCTTCCGGTCGTCGGTCGTGATCTGGTACTGCGGCATTCCCAGGTCATAGTGGTCGGGATACTCGATCGCGCCGATCAACGGTACCTGTCGTGACACGAAGTCGGCGGGAGCCACGTCATGGATGATAGCGAGACTGCGCTGGTCATCATTCAGTGAGTCGAGCAGCTCGAAGCCGAGTCCTTCGTCATCGGACATCGGATTCAGCACGCCGGAGCCGATCATAGGCTGCTGACCAAGAGCACTTGGCGTGGTCGAAATCCAGCGCTGGTTCACAATGGTGATATTGAGACACACGTGGTGACCGAGGAAGCGCAGTGACCAAGTATCCTCGAACCCGGGGCGGCCGAAGATGCTGAGGAAGTAGGAATCGGAGGTGCGCCATAGTGGCGCGGCGACCCCCAAGAAATCCGCCTCCCGCGCCCGTAGTACGTGCTCGAGCTGCATAATGGCAAGCACCTTGGTGTAGACCTCGTGTGAGACCGCGAGTCGCACGAGTTCGAGCACCACGACCTTCTGGTGACGATCAAGGTTATGCATCGAGATTCCGACGCGGTCGGGCTTCGGAATGATGTCCCAGTCGAGACGACGAGGGTCATCGAATCCGAGCAGGGCTGCGTTGCGCTGATCGGCTGAAAACGTATCGATCAGGCCAATCACGCCAACGAGCAACTTCTGGATGGTATGCGCGTCTTCGTGTGCCAGCTGTGTGGTGGAGTTGCGGGTCGTCATTTGGGTCTCCTCTCTGATCATGAAAAGATTATAACACTTATGTATGTTTATTGGCAATGGCGCGAACGTCTTGACATCCTCTGCACGAGGTGCGCATAATTGATAAAACATATCAACCATATCGATGTTTATTTAGTAAGGGAGATTACGTGTCGTCGATGGATGCTCGCTTTGCTAACCACGGCCCGCAGAAGGCGGGTGCTGTGAAGGTGCTCGCGGGGATTGTGAACGCTCCCGGCGTAGAACCGCTGGTGGGCTGGCTTGAATTGCCCTCGCGCTCGCCCGGCACCACATCGCTACAAGTGATTGCCGCTCCATTAAACCCCCTCGACCTGCTCATCGCTTCGGGGACATTTCATTCCGTACGCCACGAATCTCCATACGTCCCCGGCAGCGAATGCGTGGGAGTCGTGATCGACTCAGACCGATTCGCGCAGGGAACCCTCGTTTATGCGGAGTGTCATGCGTCGCCAGCCAGGCCGGGAGCTTTTTCAACCCAGGTACTTGTGGACGACGAGAACATCCTTTTGTTGCCCAATAGACTCGATCCGATACAGGCTGCCGCCATCGGAAACTCCGGAGTTGCGGCATACATGCCATTGGTCAAGACCGCCAGAATAAGGCCAGGCGATAACGTGCTGATCCTCGGCGCGACCGGTGCAGTCGGCCAGATTGCAGTCCAGATCGCAAAGGCAAAGGGTGCGGCCCGTGTGGTCGGGGTCGGCCGCGACCG
>CAXUIS010000094.1:11722-16489 GCA_964250915.1 uncultured Ktedonobacteraceae bacterium
TCCAGATCGCAAAGGCAAAGGGTGCGGCCCGTGTGGTCGGGGTCGGCCGCGACCGTGCTGTGCTGGAGCACCTGAAATCACTCGGTGCCGATGCTGTCGTCGAGCTGCGCGCTGGCGAAGAAGCGGTCGAGTTCACGGACCGATTGCGTGACATGGCCGACGCGGTGAACGTCATTTTGGACGGCCTGTATGGAATGCCGCTGGAAGCCGCGCTGCCGGTGTGCGCATCACAGGCTCGTGTGGTCAACATCGGACACTCGGCAGGCGTAACAGCGTCGATTCCAGCTGGCATCCTTCGCGGCAAACAGTTGGCCCTGTTCGGATTCGCCGGACTACACACTCCGCTCAAGGAGAAGCAGCCAGCACTGTCCTGGCTGTGGGCTGCACTAAAGGGGGGCACGCTTCGTGTAAATGCCAAGACGGTATTGCTCGAGAATCTCCCCGAGGCTTGGCGCGGGCAGGCAACGTCGCCGCACGCAAAATACGTCGTGCTGCCCTCGCAGGCCAAGGAAAGTCGGCGATAGATGTGCCGAGCCAACGCAATGAAGTGTTCGCAGACCCCATCAGCCACTTGACACGTAACTCAACGTGTGTTGAGTTACGTAAAATGCGGACGTATGCCCGCAACCATGCGAGAACCGATCTTCGGACCGGAAATTAGGAGAGGCTTTCAATGAGTGACGACAAGAAGATATATATGTCATCTAGTCCGCTGCCAGCGGCTAGGTCTGGGGTGTTGACCGGATTCGACCCCGGGATACGCACCCTGAAGGCGGGCTTTCAGATCGCGCCCCTGTTCCAGCCTTTGCCCATCGACGTGGTGCTCGAGAAGGACATCGCGGTCACGTTGCGAGACGGGGTGACGGTCTACGTGGATGTGTTCCGTCCAGTAGGCGAAGAGAAGGTGCCCGTCATCGTGGCCTACAGCCCATACGGCAAAGGCCAAGGCACCTCTCCGAGCGTGATGGGCATCTTTGGCCTGGTCGGCCTGGACAACAGCGTCGTCTCAGGTCTGGAGAAGTTCGAGGGGCCTGACCCAGCATTCTGGTGCGCGCAGGGATACGCGATCTGCAACCCTGACATCCGCGGCATAGTCGACTCCGACGGCGACAGTGTGCTATGGGATCAACAAGACGGTCGTGACTGCTACGATCTCATCGAGTGGCTGGCCGAACAGGAATGGTGCAGTGGCAAGGTCGCGATGAGCGGGACCTCCTACCTGGCGGCCACGCAGTGGTTCACCGCAGCCGAGCAGCCACCGCACCTCGCCGCCATCAACCCGTGGGAGGGTGTGAGCGACATCTACCGCGATCTCGTCATGCGAGGCGGAATGCCGGATACCGGCTTCGCCCGCCAGTTGCAGACTGGCAGCTTCTTCGGCAAAGGCCAGAAAGAGGACATACTCGCGGAGGTCGATCAGTACCCACTCGTCAACGACCTGTGGGAGCACAAGATTGCGGATTTCGGCCGGATTGACGTGCCTGCCTATGTCGTCGCGAGCTATTCAAACACGCTGCACACCGCAGGAACGTTCCGCGGATGGAGGCGGATTGCCTCGAAGGAGAAGTGGCTGCGTATCCACAACAGCCAGGAGTGGCCCGATTACTATGACGAGACGAACAGGGACGACCTGCGTCGATTCTTCGACCACTACTTGAAGGGCGAGGACAACGGGTGGGAACAGACACCGCACGTTCGCTACTCCGTGCTTGACCTCGAGGGCGGCGACAGGATCAACATCGCTGCGGACCAATTCCCCCCGAATGATGTCACGCCGACGAAGTACTACCTCAACGGACGTTCGAGAATCCTGACCACCGAAGCTCCGACGAATGAGGTGGCAGCGACCTACGCTGTCGGTTCCAACCCCAGTGCGGTGTCGTTCATCACGCGGTTTGACCAGGAGACCGTGCTCGTCGGTTACCCGAAGGCCCATCTCTGGGTCGAAGTACAGGGTGCTGACGACATGGACCTGTTCGTGCTCGTGCAGAAGCTCGACAAGGACGGCACGCCACTGCAAGCGTTCACCGTGCCCAACCACAGCGCGATGATCCACGATGTCACCGATCACGGTGGGACGATCCTGAGGTACAAGGGATCCGACGGACGCCTGCGCGTCTCTGCCCGCCACCTCGACGAGACACTGTCGACCGACGACGTGCCCGCCCACACGTTCGACCGTATCGAGAAGCTCTCACCGAGCGAGGTCGTCGAGATCGAAATTGAACTGCTCCCGATTGGACTTGCCTTCCACCCAGGCGAACAGCTTCGCTTCGTCATCAGCTCGAGCAACCTGCTTGGCACGATGATGCCGGGAATTCAGGAATACATTGGTGCGAACAGTGGCTCACACGTCATCCACACAGGTGGCGTGCATCCTTCTTATCTGCGGCTCCCCGTGCAAGCGGGGTAACGACGGCCCGCGACATACTGTGCGAGCCTTAAAGAACGGTCGTTTTCCGCCTCGCTGTCCTTCATCTGGACTTCTGAAGCCACAAAACCAGCCGATTTCTTTTTTGAGGTGATCACTTGGATATCATAGGTGAGAGGTGAGTTGCTGCGTCAAGTCAAACTGATAGCGACCAAACCGATTAATATGCTGACGAACATAGGGAGAGGGCTGCTACCACCTGCTCACCAAGCTCTGCTCCTTCTTGATTGAGTTTCTGCAATGCCTCATTGATCACATGAACGTTGTAGAAAATCAAGCAATTAGCTACCAAGTGATTGAACTTCACACACTTTCTTTGTTCTATTCGGCGGTTGTTGTTTCTCACATAAAATTTCACCTTTCTTCGGATGATATCCTCCTCACTAAGAGAGTGGTCACTCATGACCTTGCCACACGCTATTTCACCTCGGCTGAATAGTTACCACATCGCTTTTGTCAGCGCATCCCGCTGACTGGGGTTGTCGATCTCGACTGACGCCACCCCAGTGGCGACGCTCACGGTGATTCGAGCGTGCGGGATTGAGTCACTCATCGCCGTTGGTTATGCCGTTTCCTTGTCGAGGCGTTCGATTTGGAAGGGCGGTCACTAGCGCGCGATGTCGCCCCCGTTCAGACTTTCGACCTTTATAATCTCGGTGCCCATGTCAGCCAGCAGTGCCGTGCAGTACGGTCCGACCTGAGCACGGCTCAGGTCGACTACCCTGATTCCCTCGAGTGGTTTGATCATGCGGCGATCCGCTTCATCGTGTCTATCCATGCTTTGATCTGCTCCGTCGAGACGCCGGTCGGCAAGCCCGTCATGCGTAAGGCCATTGGGGGTCTCCCCTCTTTGGGCGCGACGAGGACGACAATGTTCGCGAGGTCATAGTGTTCACCGGCGACGAGGTTGGTGAAGAAGAAGTCGGCCAACTCTGACGTGACCTGTTGCACAATGCGCTGCTGCCGAGGGAGGCGGTTGGACTGTTCGAAGGCTGACAGCACGGCCTGATGACGCTGGAGCACCTCCGACCCAGCCGCGAGCAGCGAATAGCCGCACTCACGAACTCGATCGAGATGAGAACGGTTGAGATCGCGACGTTCGTCGCTGAGGTCCGGTGCGCGCCCCAACCATTCGTCTATATCGGAGTCTGAAGCGTTCGCCATGAAGACCGCACCGAAGGGCGGGATGAGCGGTTGGCGATGACCGAGCGGGAAGGGTTCTACGATCGCCGCATGATTCGCGGCCAGGACTTGCACTGAGTCCCAACGGATTCGCGTTAAGACGCTACAGTTGACGTTGACCGCGACGCTGAGCTCTTCAACTTGGATACGCATCGTTTCGGCGACGTGGGAGGCCTGGATCAACTCGGGATCCGGCGCGGCGATGAAGGACCCTGGCGAGAACTTTCCATATCCTCCCTGGAAGAAGAGCAGCGGCAGCGTGGACCGCTCGACGGCCAGATCGCGCACGCGTCCGAGCACGATGTAATGGTCGCCAGCTTCCCGAACATCTTCGAAGGTGCACTCGATCCACGACACTGCATCAGCGAGGATCGGCGAACCAAGAGGGCCTGGTCTCCAAGCGACGCCGTCGAACTTGGAGTCGCCCGCAGTTGCAAATCGACGGCAGAACGGTTCCTGATCGGACGCCAGGACATTCACGCAGAAAGCGGCAGCGGTTTGGACCTGCGCGAAGCTCCGCGAACTGCTCATGGAGTAAAAGGCGATCAGCGGGGGATCCATGGAAACCGACGAGAAGGTGCCGACAATCATTCCGACGGGCTTGCCGTCGCCTGCCACTGCGGTGACGACGGCAACGCCGGTCGGATAGTGTCCCAGTGTTTCGCGGAAGAGCACGGGATCAATATCTTTGGACATGCGACCTCCATTAAACATAGTGCTGAGCGGCGGTTCTGGCGCCCAACTTTTGAATCAAACCAATTCTTCCTAAACATGTCAACGGTTATGATTAAATAAAACGATAGATAGGCCGTCCGTGTCAAGTCCAATGAAAACGTGACCGAAGCGTAGGGGCTACTCCTTCTTGACAGGCGAGAAGCCCCAGGGTATAATCGTAACTATCAGAAAGGTTCGGATGTTTTAATTCCGACCCGGCTGCTCTCTCAAAGATGAGGACTACACGTATGACCAACGACGACAAAGCCGAGATCATCAATCTCTATGCCTTCGCACTCGACACCCACCAGTGGGACTTGTTCGACCGCGTCTTCACCCAAGACGCGGTCGCGGTGTTCGGTCTGACCAGAGCCGACTGGAACAACCTCACTATCTTCAAAGCCTCGTTCGCGGAATTCCACGCCAGACTCGACAGCCAT
>CAXUIS010000095.1:0-16430 GCA_964250915.1 uncultured Ktedonobacteraceae bacterium
TAGGGTTGGTTCTTATTCTATCACCTCCTCAAAATTTAGATGCGATTGCCCTGATGTGTAAGGTTAGTAGCTTGACAGTTGAAGGTTAAGATGCTACAATCACTTTTGTTAGTATAGTAACTAACAAAATATTTGTAACAATATTGAAGATAGCTTTGAGACGAAGGAGTTTTATTATGGCCTGGGACATTGATAGTGTACATTCGCAGGCAACCTTTTCGGTCAAACATATGATGATCAGTACGGTCAGAGGGCATTTTGAGGTACTGAGTGGTCAGCTTGAAATTGATGAGCAGCATCCTGAAAATTCGTGGGTTGAGGCGCAAGTAGATGCAAAGAGCATTAACACCCGCGATGCAAAGCGCGACGAACACTTGCGCTCTCCCGATTTCTTCGACGTAGAAAAGTATCCAATAATCACCTTTAAAAGCCATAAGATTGAACCAGTTGGTAAGAATGAGTATCGAGTTACGGGTAATCTGACGATGCACGGTGTTACCAGAGAAGAGACTTTTTCCGCAGAATACGGCGGTCAGCTAAAAGACCTTTACGGCATGCAACGTGCCGCATTTGCTGTTAGGGGAAAAATTAATCGCAAAGATTATGCTATGAACATGAATGTCGCACTTGAGACGGGTGGTGTTTTGGTAAGTGAGGACGTAAATATAGAAATTGATCTGGCCGTGGTACAGAGAGTAGCTGCTCAGACAGCCCAGGCATAGCTCCAAGAGACGATAAAATTGTGATAGGGCGAGGGCAACCGGAAAGGTTGCCCTGTTTTTGTGTAGATACACAACATCGACTCTTATTATGCGTGACATATATGTGCAATTTATTCTGTAACAAAACCTTATCCCGCTAATCAAGGGAAACGATACGCTCTCCATTAGGAAAATGCGGAAGCGTAGTCGGTGGCAAACTCCTCGAAGGAGCGTGCCGGGCGACCGAGGAGTAGTGGAACATCCTCGGTGAGCCAGCCAGAGTCGTCATCGGCGACCAAACCGAAGAACTGAGCGTTCATCTCGGCTAGCTCCTTGGGGAGGCCAGCCTGAATCATTGCATTCTTGTCCTCCTCGAAGCTCAGCTCGTGATAAGTAACTGACCGACCGAGTACCTTTGAGAGTGTCGCTGCCACATCGGAATAGGTGAGCAGTGCTGGGCCAGTGAGTTTGTATGTCTTTCCAACATGCGAAGCGGGTGAAGCGGCAATCTCGGCGGCTACTGCAGCTACATCTCGGACATCGATCATGCCCATGCGCCCCTTGCCAGCCGAGGAGCCGAAGCCGCCGGTCTTCTTGATTGCTGGCGCGAGTGCCAGAACGTTTTGCATATAGGCGTTTGAACGTAACAGCGTGTAGTCGAGTCCAGACGCAAGAAGCCCATCTTCGATCTCATGATGCCAGCACCGCCGAGCGATGGGAGAGTGTGCCGATGCGTCGCTTGTAGCCTTAATGACCTGTTCGACACCCGCACTCTTTGCGCTGTGTACGACGTTCAGTTCCTGAGCCGGGAGGCCTGGGCTGACGAGCACTACGGTTTGTATCCCCTTCATCGCCGCGTCGATGCTTGGCAACGAGTCTAAATCACCCACGACGATCTCCGCTCCGATCTCTGCCAACGACTTCCCCTTCTCAGGGTCTCGAACCAACACGCGTACAGACAATGCTTTTTGCCGCAGGAAGCGCACTGTTTCGGAACCGACCTTCCCTGCTGTTGTGACTAAAATCATGCTTGGGGTCCTCTCTCTGCCACAAAAATGGCTGGTACAATCTACTCTAGTTGTAAGTTGGATCGCTCTGTTCGTTGTATGATCATTGCAATGTCGTAAAGCACATGTCTTTCTCACCCAAACACATATGGCAAGCGAGCAGGGCGATCCAATTCACACTGACAGGGCTAGTGGGCGAGACCAATCTGTTGCGACTGCAAAGCGGCGTTCCAGAAGGCGGCTATTTCGATGATTAGGTCGCCGTCCCACTTGACAGTCTGAACGAACTCAAGGTCGAACGCTTTTCCTGTTGGGGCGATCACCTTGCCGTCGGGGAGGCTCATCTCCCCGGTGAAGGTCCCTGTGTTGCGAGTGACAACAGTGATCCAGTCGCCGCTTCCGCACTGGATTGGGTATGGATCGTTATATATGTGGACATCGGGGAAGATGCGGAACATCTGCCGCATCGTCGCGGCGTGCGCTGCCCGTCCGTAGATCGGCTGTGCGTTCCCTGTGACGTGCGCGATCATGTCTGGATGGTGGACCGCGTCCATCGCTGCGAAGTCGCGGGCGTTGAAGGCGTCGTCGCCTTTTTTCATGAGCGCGAGCAGGTGTGCGGTCCGGCTGGTGTTGGGGGTAGAGTAATTCTCGTTAGGAGAAATGGCTGGCATTGTTTTCTTTCCTCTTTTCTTTTTCGCTCTCTTCTATCTTTTTTTACCTGTTTCTGTCCTTCTTCCATATCTCTATTTCCCGTTGAATGTCCTTCTTTCTCTCTATCAGATACTGAGTAGGTCTCACTCTCTTCTTTCATAAAGAAATGTCAAGGAAAGGGGTGAGAGTGAAACTCCTGGTTTACATCGACATGGTAGCAAGTATGTACGATAATGAGTGTTCGTACAAGTACGCAGTTTTTTGTGCTATACTTACAAAAAGAGAACTATAAGAGGATAAGCAGGAGGAAGCAATGGCAGAGCAAAAGCATTGGTGTGAGATAGAGATGCTCACAGGTGCGATTGGAGGCAAGTATAAGGCAGTCATCCTGTATCATCTGATGCATGGAACGAAACGCTTCAATGAACTTGGACGACTCATTCCAGACGCTTCGCAGCGGATGCTCACGCAACATCTTCGAGAGCTTGAGCACGATGGACTCGTGCATCGAGAGATCTACAGAGAAGTCCCGCCACGCGTCGAGTACTCTCTGACTGAGCTTGGTCACACCTTGAAGCCCTTGTTGATACAAATGCAAGATTGGGCGAAGCAGCATATGATGAAAGAGATAGCATCTTAGTATGCGAGAGGTGCTAACAGTATCTAACCTGTTTCATGCACTGGAGTGTACACGGTCACTTTCAGTTCTGGCGCATCATACACCTCGAACGTAAGATGTTCAAACACGAGAAATCCTTTTTGAGGATGATTGAATACCTTTTTCCCTTCTGGAATGCGTTGAACCTCATGGTCAGGCCACCATGCACGAAATTCAGGGCTGTTCGTCATCAAATCATCGAGAAGTTCTGTCATCCGTTGGTCGTCAAAAAGGTGGCCGCAACTCGCCCGAAATTGTGCAAGAACCTGTCGTGCATGCTCTTCCCAATCGGCGAGCATCTGACGGTGACTCGGTGCCAGAAACATGCGCCAAATGAGATTGCGTTCCTGAGTCTTCATCTGCTCGAAGTCTCCAAAAACGGCGCACGCGGCATCGTTCCAAGCCACAACATCCCAATGTTCTTCTGTCACATATGCTGGACTCGTGCCGAGGTGATCAAGAAAGCGTTGAACTGTTGCGCTTACTGCTAGGCGTGTTGGCACTCTTTCTAGTGGCAGTTGCTGATGAGCTAACAAAAAGAGATGTTCTCGCTCATTGGCATCCAAGTGTAAGGTTTGTGCAATGCTCTCTAAAACTTGCGTAGAGACAGTAATTGAACGTCCCTGCTCTAACCATGTATACCAGTCAACACTGACGCTTGCCAAGTGAGCTACTTCTGTACGTCGAAGTCCAGGTGTTCGTCGTCTGCTTCCTGATGGAAGCCCGATCTGTTCTGGAGCAAGCCGCTTCCTTCGCGTCAGCAGGAAGTCTCCGAGTTCTTTCAGGCGTCGCTGCTTTTGCTGCTCTCCTTCTATCATCTTCTGTGTCTCCTTCTTTCTTTATCAGTACTATAGGAGTCACACTCCTATGATAACCTCTCATCTCGTATAAGGATGCTCTTTATTATACACTTTTGTCATGGCAAACGAGCCATTCATACCAGATGTCCCAAAAATAATGCCAATAACAAAGGAGTATCGAAGAATGACGCAACTTTTTGACTGGAAAACAACGGCCCTCGTCGTGCTTGATTTACAGAAATGGATAAACGGAAATCAGTACGCTCCTCATTCAGCAGAGCAAGTCGTCGCTCATGCCGCCAAACTGGTTGAAGCTTTCCATACACACAACTCGTTTGTTACGCTTGTGCGAGTGTCAACGAGTGATGGGCAAGACATGTTTAATCCCCTGTTAGATAAGGAAGCACCGCAGCCAAATTTTGTGGAAGGGTGGAATGAGATTGTTCCCGAACTGAGTGGAAATGCTACGGATCACATCTTGACGAAGAAGCAATGGGGAGCGTTTTACGGCACCGACCTTGACCTGCAACTCCGTCGCCGAGGTATCACGACGCTAGTGCTTTGCGGTATCTCTTCCGGTCTGGCAGTAGACACAACGGCAAGAGAGGCATCTCAGTATGGCTATAACGTCATTTTCGCCATCGATGCCATGACAGGGTTCACTCAGGCAGAGCATGAGCATGTTCAGAATTACATCTTTCCAAACATCGGGCGTCTCCGCACGGTCACGGATATTGTTGGCAATGCAAACGTGTAAAGAGATTTGGCTTTTCGCAATGCGTGCCAGAAGCGTTTATTAAAGTTCTACCGAAACGAGGCGAAATATGTCTACTGATACTTCCGACTTACATTTTCGGGCCGATGAAGGCCCTTCCATCTTTCTCGCCAGTGGCGAATTTATGACATGGAAAGTGACGGGAGAAACGACTGAAGGGAAATATGACCAGGTTGAAGTGGTGACATTGCCGAATCCTGGGCCTCCAGAGCATACACACACGCAAGATGAGCTGTTCTACTTTTTAGCAGGAACGTATCGTGTGAAGTTAGGCGATCAGGTGTTTATGGCTTCTGCAGGAGATTTTGTGCGTATTCCAGCCGGAACATCACATACGTGGCGCTGTATTGGGAAAAACGCAGGGAAAATGTTGCTTACCTATGTCCCAGGTGGGTTGCGAGGACTCTTTGAAGAGGCTCGTTCGCTCTACTTAGCACCAGAACTGGATATGCCAAGAGCTATTGCCCTTGGAGAGAAGTATGGGATGATTGTAACTGGCCCACCGCTCGCTGAGTAGAGGTAAGTCCAGGATACGCGCAAAACTTTATTACACCTGTCGCGCTAATTGGGCTTTCGTACCAGGTGTAATAGAGTTTTGCATGTATCCTGGACTTGCCCACTAGACTTCCTCAGCTAGAAGCCGCTCGATTTTCTCTGCGGTCCCAGAATGGCTTTGCGGCGTGTGAATCAGCAGTCGCAGATCGGAGGAATCGACCACCTGGAACCAGAGAAAATCAAAGGACAGTTTTCCGACCAGTGGGCGATGCATCGTTTTGTGTCCCTCCGCCACGTTGTGTACATCATGACGGGTCCATAATTCCCGAAACTCTGGACTGAGCCGGGAGAGTTCTGCGATCTGCGTAGCCCACCAGGGATCGTCGATAAAACGAGCATAGGCAGCGCGAAATTGCGCCAGAGACACTCGTGCCAGTTCCTCCCACTCCTGGCTTCCTTGTCGAGGCATCGGCAGCGTGAATAATCTCCAGATCACGTTTCGCTCTCGCTCAGACAGCGCGGCATAGTCGCCAAAAGTGACGCGAAAGGCTGCATTCCACGCCACCACAGTCAAACGAGCATCAACGACGCACGCCGGAATCGTCCCAAGTTGATGGAGCAGCTGTTGGAAGATTGGGCTGATTGTCGGCGGTGAAAATGTCTCTACTGGCGGCGGCTGTCCGAGCGCAAGCAAAAATACATGGGCGCGTTCGTTCGCATCCAACTGCAATACGTTCGCTAGACTTTCCAACACGTGTGTCGAGACGTGAATATCCCGTCCCTGCTCCAGCCTTGTATACCACTCAGGACTGACTCCGGCTAGCAGAGACACTTCTTCTCGCCGTAAGCCCGGAATACGCCGACGCTGGCCTCTCGATAATCCAACCTGTTCTGGCGATATGCGAGCACGGCGGCTCCGCAAGAACGCTGCTAATTCTTGATGACGATCCAACTCCCGCTGACTCATAGACATGCAACCTTCTCCGCATGGTGATGTAACCGGAAACTAGCAGTGCTAGTGCTAGGATAAACGCTTCTCTTGTTAAACCATATCCCTCATTATACACTAGTGATGGGTAAGCGAGTGGACTCATCGAGAAGGCACAAGCCAGAGCGCGCGAGCGGGTCCAAGTGTAGTCATACACACCAGTACCTATTTAGTTACGCGAAATCTACTATAAACGAAGGAATTTCCTATGAAAGTTTTCGTTACCGGCACAACCGGATTCATTGGGTCCGCCGTCGTCCGCGAGCTTTTAGCAGCCGACCATCAGGTCCTCGGTCTGGCTCGCTCAGATGAAGCCGCCGCTAAAGTAGCCTCTGTCGGCGCGGAGATGCACCGTGGCACACTTGAGGACCTTGACAGCTTACGCCGTGGTGCGGCTGCCTCGGACGGTGTGATTCATACCGCCTTTATGACTCTCGCCGGACGAACCAGCAGTTCCGCTTATGCGGAGGCGGCTGAAATTGAGCGACGTGCTATCGAGGCACTTGGTACGGCACTTGTGGGAACTGATCGCCCATTGGTCGTGACCTCTGGGACCGCTTTTCTGTTGCCAGGTCGCCTTGCGACAGAGGAGGATGTGCTAGATGCCAATTTGGCTATTCCCCGTAATCCAGAGGACGCGGCGTTCTCGCTGATCTCGCGCGGAGTACGTGCGTCGGTCGTGCGACTTCCACCGTCAGTGCATGGCGAGGGCGATCACGGTTTTATCCCGAATCTCATCACCATTGCTCGCGCTAAGGGCGTGTCGGCGTATCCAGGTGATGGATTGAATCGCTGGCCCGCGGTGCATCGACTTGATGTGGCACGTCTTTTCCGGCTGGCGCTGGAAAGCGCGTCAGCAGGCTCACGATTTCATGGCGTCGCTGACGAAGGGGTGCCGGTGCGCGAGATCGCAGGTACCATTGGTCGTCGCCTGGGTATTCCAGTCGTCACTCTGTCTGTCGAGGAAGCCACGGAACACTTTGGTAGACTCGGACTCGTTTTCTCAATGGACAATCCTGTATCGAGCACACTCACTCAACAGAGGTTAGGGTGGAACCCTGTGCAACTAGCTCTCTTGGCGGACCTCGACCAGGATTACTACTTCACGAACGAGGCACGGTCCAAATCCCGTTGACCGTTTCAAAGGCCCAGGATACGTATAAAATGCTATCACAAGGAAAGATATACATGACTGAGAGACAGAACTTGAATGACCGAGATTACCAGATCATCGAAGAGTTCCGTACCCACGGGGGCAACGTTGGTGGTCAATTCGCTGGCGTTCCCCTACTTCTGCTAACGACGACGGGTGCAAAAAGTGGCGAACCTCGTACTAACCCAATAGCATATTTGTCCGAAGGCGGCCTCATTTATGTCTTCGCTGGCAATAGGGGTGCATCAACCAATCCAGCCTGGTATTACAATCTGGTCGCACACCCTGATGTGACTGTTGAGCTTGGCTCTGAGAAGTTCGAGGCCAGAGCCACCGTCATCGAAAGTGCGAAGTGGGACGGCCTCTGGCACATTCAGTTACAGAAGTTACCTGGTCTCGCTGACGTTCGGGCAAAGACCACACGCAATATTCCTGTCGTTCTGTTAGAACGCAAAAAGTAAGGAGTTTTTATGGAAACGCAGATAGAATATTCCATGACGTTGAATGGGAAGAGAATAGTTCTGCTTGGCGGGACATCGGGTATGGGTTTCGCAACTGCTGAAATGGCAGCGAGAGAGGGCGCAGCCATTGTTGTTGTTTCAAGCAGACAAGAGAGCGTTGATCGGGCCGTTGCACGCCTTCCCAAAGGGACTGAGGGCTATGCGATTGATCTGAGCAACGAGGAGCACGTTCGTGACTTCTTCACTCACCTTGGAGCATTTGATCACCTAGTGTTCACGGCAGGCGAGATGTTGCAGATGAGCGAGTTGAGCGAAACCAATGTGGAGCAGGCTCGGCACGTCTTCGATCTCCGCTTCTGGGGCGCATTCATGGCGGCGAAATATGGGAGCAGTCAGATCAGACCGGGTGGCTCCATCGTGCTGAGTTCTGGCATTGTCGGACGGCGTCCACGCAAGGGCTGGATTGTTGCGGCAGGTATTGGAGGTGCTGTCGAGTCACTGACTCGTGCTTTGGCCGCCGAGCTGGCTCCCATCCGTGTCAATGCGGTCTGTCCTGGATCAGTCAAAACCGAGTTGTGGATGAGCATGTCGGAGGAAGAGCGTGAAGCGAGGTCTCGAAGTATCGGTCAGACACTGCTGGTTGGACGTGTGGGGGAGCCGCATGACCTGGCGCAAGCCTACCTCTATCTGATGCGTGAGGGATTTAGCACTGGTCAGGTGATCGTTGTGGATGGTGGGGCTACCTTCGTATAAAGCACCTGTTTGGCGAAAAAGGAAAAGAGCGCATTATTATTCCGTTTCACGCTTTGGATTGATTAGGTGCTCATCTCCTCGACTGTAGAGGTGCAAGATGCTTTCCATTTTTCCCCGCGATGCGTCATCTAACGAATTGAAGAGTCCCAAGGTAATAATGCCAACCAAGCCAAGCATAGCGATCCGTGCTGAAATACGTAAATTCTGGTGGAAGGTCGTTGGCTTGCGTGGTGTTACGACTAGTTTGATAGCGGGAAAGCGAGGAGTGCGGATTGGAAGTCACTGCAATGGTCATTGCGCCCTGCTGGTGTGCCAGGCTCATAGCTTTTACAGTGGCTCTGGTTTCGCCAGCGTATGAGAAGGCCAGTGCGACATCCTGAGCAGTCAGCCGCGAGGCAGATGCGAACTGATGAGCGATATCAGGAAGCCAACTGACGGAGAGACCTATGGTCAGGAAGCGGTTGAACGCGTCGAGAGCGACTGACGACGAGATACCATTAGCGTACAGGTCAATGTGCTGGGTCTGCTGGACAGCCTCAATCGTTTTCTCCATACCACTCATCTCCAAGCTGCGTAGTGTATTTAACGCGATATGCAAGTTTCTCTATGTGTTTAAAGAGGTTACTGTAGTAGCTGTGGGTCAATGTGGATACAGGAGAGTTATTTCCTTCCCAAAGGTTTGCTTCCCCATACCGTTACATGAGGCCATGTTGCACAGAAATCAGGTTTCTCCATCTCCATTTGGGCTTGTTGATAGATTGCCTTAAAATTCTCTGGCAGCCCTGTCCATTTCTTGACAAAAGGGGTAATGGTTTCATGCATCAATCTCACGTTTTCTTTGAACTGCTCTCCTTGTAGCGTTCCTGCTCGAAAGAGCAAAGGATAGGTCTTGGCGTGTACTTCTTCGTACCAACTTCTTGCGAGTAGTTCCTCTACGTGCTTGGTCACGCCTACGGCTTCTTGTGTAAAGAAGTGTCCTGATCGATATAATGCACGCATTCCTATTTCGTAAAGGGTGACGAGAGCTTGACTCGTACTCTGAACTCCCATTTCACACTCAGTGACGCGAATGATACCACCGGGACGAACAACACGTTGCATCTCAAGGAGCAGGGTAGACCAGTCCCACGTCCTGATAAAACTTGCTCCAAAGCGGAGGTTGACCAGATCAAAGGAGTTCTCAGGGAAGACGAGTGGCTTGAGAGCATCCATCACCTCAAATGTGACCCTGTGGTCGAGTCCTTGCGTTTTTGCTTGTGTGTGAGCAGACTCGATCATCATGGGGCTAATGTCAATCCCAGCGAGGTTCATATCTGGGTACATTTGGGCCGCTTGCAGGAGCCAGCCGCCTGGGCCGCATCCCACATCGAGAATACGACGAAAGGCACGGAGGTCTGCTTGCTCTGAGAGCACGCCGCCCATCGCAGTGGTAATCAGGGCGTCCTGAAGGTCAAGACGGAGCAGTTCTGCCTTTTTGTAACGAAGGTCCTGAATCATATAGGTGTTGACCTGCTCATTCTTACGAACAGTTCTTTGCCATGTCATAAACGTATCCTCCTCGTCGAGTCCCACTCACTGAGAGTTCTGCGTGACCTCTTTTTTTCATAGTACATTTCTGCTGGTATCGTCTGTGTGATTCTAATTCACCTTTGTTGAGAAGTAAATGATAAAATATCATTTTTTATGGCATTTTATTTAATATATTGATATTTTATCACTACTCTGGTATAATGAGAATAATAGCAGGGAGGTGAAAACCTCCCTTCTCTTCCAGAAAGTTCTTCAAGATGGAAGGGCTATTTGCTGACACTCTTTGAGACTCGTTCCATAACCACCTTGGCACACAGAAGTGCTAACCAATGGGTAATAAGGAGGTTCTATGAGTACCTTGCAAGTCGGACCCAGGCACCGTTATCTTGAGCACTATCCCAGTAATGGTAGGCGCATCTGGTATCTCACGCTGGCTGTCGTCGCCACGGTCATGCTCTACTACGAGTCGTATATTCTTCCCTCGGTGTCAACCCTAATCATCACGACGTTCAAAATCAGTCTCGCGCAGTACGTGCTTATCCTCTTAGTCAGCAATCTCCTCGGTGCGGCTGCGACTCTTCTCGGCAGTCTTTCGGATCGCATCGGGAGAAGCAATCTGATTGTCTATGGTCTACTGGTCACTGGCATTGGCACATTGCTCGTCTCTCTGACTCAGAACTTTGTGCTTTTCTTGCTCGTCATCTTTGTCATAGGCTTTGTCGAGGGAGTCATTCTGATTGCCACGCCCGCGTTGGTGCGCGACTTCTCCCCGCGTTTTGGGCGTGCGATGGCAATGGGCTTTTGGACGGTTGGCCCTGTCGGTGGAAGTTTTCTGGCAACGACGATTGCCAGCCAAACACTGCCAGTGTATGGCAGTTGGGAGTCGCAGTACGTGATTGGCGGAATTACCGGCATCGTCATTTTTGTCCTCTGCTTTCTCTTTCTGCGCGAACTCTCACCCGGTCTGCGCGACCAGGTCATGAACACGGTGCAAGAGAAAGAGGTAGTTGAGAGCCGCGCAGCCAGCATTGATGTGGAGAGTGCTCTTCGGCATCCCTGGCGCCAGATGCTCAAGCCGCGTCTGCTTATCAGCTCGTTCGGGATCAGTGTCTTTCTGCTCATGTACTATGCAGCCGTAGGCTACTTCCCGCTCTACCTGAACGCCATCTTTAAATTCACATTAGCTCAGGCGAATGGGCTGGTCAGCATTTACTGGGCCGTCAACGTCATCGCTGCTATCCTCTTCGGCTATCTCTCTGACCGTTTGCACACACGGAAACTCTTCATGTTCCTGGGCGGTGTGACAACGATCATTGTGACAATCCTCTTTATCAGCCGTATTGGTGTGCCCACAAGCGGCCCTCTCATGGCTGTTTTCCTTAGCCTCTTCGGTATCTCCTTAGCTGTAGGATATGTGACCTGGCTCGCACTCTTTACGGAAAATCTGGAGGAGATCAATCCTGCACTGATCGCGACAGGCTTGGCGGTTCAGGGGTCGATCTTGCGCCTGGTGGTTGTCCTCTCCATCGCGGGATTTGTGGTGGTGGTGGTGAACCCATTCAATGGGGCGCAGTGGGGTACGTGGTGGTGGGTCTGTGCCGTGGGCGCGGCTGTTTTCCTGCCAACCATCTTTACTCTCTCCGGCTCCTGGCGTCCGATAAGTGCCTCTGCTGCCGCGCAAGAGCGTAGCCCGAAGCTCGAAACTACAGAGCCTATTGCACGTCAAGGATGACTCTCCTCGATGTGATAATCTTTACCATGTGAATAGCAATGGAAGGAGCAGACTACGATGTCAATCACGACCAACCGCACACTCAGCACGACTAGTGTACGAGGACTCCGCTATGACCTGCCGCCGATGCGCCTGTGGCAGAAAGCCAAAAAATTGGGAATTTGGAATCCTAGCGACATTGACTTTACCCAGGACAAACTGGATTGGCAAGGCTTGAAACCGAACGAGCAGGATTACTTGTTGCGTCTCTGTTCACAGTTTTTAGCGGGGGAAGAGTCGGTGACGCTCGACCTCTTGCCACTTATCATGACTGTTGCTGAAGAGGGACGTATTGAAGAGGAGATCTACCTGACCTCATTTTTGTGGGAAGAGGCAAAGCATGTCGAAGGCTTCCGCCGCTTCCTCGATGAGGTGGCGCAGGAGCATGGCGATCTGGCTCGTTTTGGTAACGCAGCTTACGACAAAATCTTTTACGAAGAATTGCCTAACGCGATGAATCGTCTACGTACTGATACCTCGGTAGAGGCGCAGATACGTGCCTCCACCACCTATAACATGATTATCGAGGGGGTCATGGCCGAAACAGGCTACTACAGTTTCCACAAAGTGTTGACGCGCAACAACCTCATGCCCGGTATGCAGCAATTCGTCGCCAACCTTAAACGCGACGAATCGCGCCACATTGCCTTCGCTATCTACTTCCTCTCGCGCCTTGTCGCCGAACACGGTGATGTAGCCTGGACTGCTCTCGAAACACGAATGCACGAACTCCTGCCACTCGTCATCGAGACCAACAACCTGTTTAACGAAGCCTACGCGAATGGCATCCCCTTTGATCTTGATGTCAATGAGTTCAACGAATACTCAACCACCCAGTTCCAAAAGCGTTTCGACCGCATTCAAAAGTCGCGCAACCAGAGCCTCGAAGAAATCAATACGATTGCGAATAGCCTTGATGAAGTGCTCGCATAGTTTTCCAAGGGCAAAAGCGCGAAACATCTGACCTATCGATAGGGCAAATTTTTCGTGCTTTTGCCCTTCGTGTCAGCTTCCTTAGTACTACCTTTAGGAGAAGGAACGACCTATCTTGAACAGTCCCAGGAGGAAACGGCTGCTACACTTAGGTCAGGCATTTTCGGCTGCAACAGCCATGACCGCTAACCATGCTTCCTGTGCGTCGTCACCCACTCGAGCGAACGCCGCTCTCATGACGGATCGCTCACGATCTGAGGCTCCTTTCTCAATTTGCCAACCGAGTTCCGTGAGATGTAAGAGCTTAAACCTATGTCTTGAGGGGTTGCGGCTCACCTCAACTGCTCCAATGTCAAGTAGCTGCTTCAGCGGTCGATGCATAGCCTGTTTGCTGATGCCCAGATTTGCCTGCAACTCACCGACAGTCACACCGTCGCGACGAGCAATAGTAAACAAAATCCTATGATGTGCGCGAGACAACCCATAGGTCGCGAGGAACTCGTCGGCCTCTCGCGTCATTCCTTTCCAACCAAAGTACATCAGCTCTAAAGAGCTATCTAACGCATCGAGGCTCTTAAGGTCAAGCTTATTGACACGAATAGAGGTCGGCACAATTTTCATTGGATGTTGACCTTTCTATACTCTCTTTTAAATAAAGACATGGTGGAGTGAACAGTTGTGTTGCCAATACGGATCATTTGTGATTATACCATTGCAAATCGGCTGAATTAGTGTTGAGATGTGACTAGAGGATTGAAAAGCCATGATTGTCAGGTCAATATACTTGACGTGAGCGAACCCTACTGCTATACTTTAGGTTGTGATACAGGCTACCACGTACATCTGGAGCGGGTGGTGACAGGCATCATTCGACTCGAATATGGAAAGAGGATATTCGTGTCCATGTCCTCCTAAACTAATCAGCTTCTTTGCCCTGTGTAGTAACTATGTCAGGTTTTAGGTCTCAAACGTTGAGACCAGCATGCGCTGATTCGTCGAGAATCCCGACTTTCGTATCGTATCTAAATATTCTTGGCGTTCGGCGTGAAGCAATGACTGTGAGTGAACCCGCCAAGTTTGAGACAAGACACACGTAGACATGTGAAAACATTGAAAGGAAGATCAAAATGCGCGAACTTGTTTTTGTAGGAAGGCAAAAGCTGTAGTGGCACGAAGCTGCTGATCCCAAGATACAGGACGACCGTCAAGCCGTAGTTCGCCCTATTGCCTCTACAACATGCGACCTCGATCAACGAATCATAGCAGGATTTTCTCCTTTTCAACCGCCCTTTGCCATAGGCCACGAGTGCGTCGCCGAAGTGGTTGACGTGGGTGACAATGTGAAGACGGTCAAACGGGGTGACATCGTGGTCGTTCCCTGGAAGCCTGCGTGTGGTGAATGTAACTACTGCCGAGCCGGACTTACAGCCAGTTGTGAAACATACGGTTTCCTAGGAGCATATGGACTCCCTCTTGGTGCCAACCTGGGAGGGTTGTTCTCCGATTTGGTGCTCGTTCCGTTTGCTGACGCGATGTTAGTCGTCGTCCCGAATGAGGTCGATCCCATTGCGGTTGCGGCGGCAGGTGACAATCTCACGGACGCATATATAGGCGTCGGAAAGGGACTGGCAAAGCATCCCAAGGCCCAGGTTCTAGTGCAAGGAGGTGTTGGCTCCTTGGGACCATACGCTGTGGATCAGGCTCTCGCAGCAGGAGCTGAGAGTGTCGATTACATCGACAACGATCCTGTGTGTCGAGAAATCGCACAGTCTTTGGGGTCGAGAGTGCATGAGACCTACAACGATACGTTCCAAATGCACTATCCGGTCGTTGTTTGCGCGAGTCGCGACCTGAAGGATTTCCAACAGCTCTTTCGTGCGCTTGCACCCGGTGGACATTTCTCAACGCTTGCGATCTTTTTTGAGGATAAGCCGATCCCACTATGGGAGATGTATCAGCGTGATGTAACATTTTCCACCGGGAAGCCGAGTACACGTCCATTCATCCCGACAGTCTTAGAGCTTTGCCGTTGTGGGAAGTTGCATCCAGAGCGTGTGGTCAGCAAGCTGATTCCATGGAAGATGGCGGCAGAGGGCCTGACCGAACCGTCCTTGAAGCCTGTGGTAGTCCGCCAGCCAATCTACTCGAATCGTATACTGCAAGGGATCGATAGTAGGGAAGATGTGAAGTAAGAGCTTGAGGTGGTATTCCTCCTGCCTTCATACTCGGATTCCTCCATCATATGTCTTCTCGCTAACGGTTCATACTCGGTCACGACCTCCTCAGAACTGAGGAGATAGTAGGAAATGCTTCCTCTCTTCTGGTAGCAAAATTTCATCAGTTCTGACGGTTCATCCTCATGCACTATACGATAGACTTGTTAGAGAAAAGCAATACAGGCAAGATGAGGTCGCATGGTCCTTTTATATAAGGAATGGACACGCAATCCTTGTCTCATGATAAAAACGGACCTTGTACAGGAAAAGGAAAAACATATGACAATCAGGCATAGAAACACCAAAGCTTCTTTCAAGAATCTTGCAGCACTTCTCACAGGTCAGCTCATCCTTCCCGAAGATGACGCCTATGAACAGGCACGCCAGCTTTGGAATAGGAAGGTTACCACCCGTCCAGCAGCAATCGTTCGCTGTGCAGATGTACAAGATGTTATACATACTGTACGCTGGGTGCGTGAGCACGGGCTTGTACTCTCCGTGAAGGCTGGGGGCCATGACTATGCAGGACGAGCCTTATGCGAAGATGGCGTTGTGATCGATTGTTCGCAGATGCGAGCCATCTCTATTGATCCAGAAACGCATACGGCACACGTTCAGGGTGGAGCAACAACGGGTGATCTCATTGACGTAGCGCATAAGCACGGGTTAGCGATGACCACTGGAATCGTCTCCAGTGTCGGAATGGCTGGCTTCACCTTAGGAGGAGGGTATGGGCCTTTGATGGGCGTCTGTGGGCTGGCCGCTGATAACCTGCTGTCTGCACAAGTGGTTACGGCTGATGGGCGACTCGTGACGGCAAATGCTGTAGAGTATGCGGATCTCTTTTGGGGCCTGCGTGGTGGTGGCGGTAATTTTGGAGTCGTGGTGTCATTGGAGTATCGCCTCTATCCTATCGCGAAGGTGCTGTAAGGCTTGCTGTTGTATCCTCTGGATCAGGCAAGAGAGATGTTACGCTTTTACGACGAGTTCATCAAGATTGCACCAGATGAATTGACCATTACAGCTGGGTTCACCCAAATGCCAGATGGTATGGCTGCCCTGTTTCTCTCACCTACCTATTGTGGTTCACTCGAAGAAGGAAAGCGGGTGCTTCTACCACTTCGTACCTTTGGCAAACCTCTCGTCGATCAGATTCAACCGATCACGTATGATACGCTCACCAAATCAGGAGATGGTCGAATGCCTAAAGGTCGTCATTATTTTGGTCAAACGCAATCGTTAGACGGCTTGCAAGCCAAGACGATTGAGGTGCTCATTGAGAACACCAAGCAATTTTCTTCCCCATTTTCTCTCATCTCCCTTGCTCACTTTCATGGGGCGGCTAGTCGCGTGCCAGTGTCCAAAACTGCCTTTGCGCTGCGTCAGAAGCACTTAATGGTCGAATTTGTTGCAGGCTGGGAGCCACAGTCGCTTGAAGAGGATCAGAGGCACGTGTTGTGGGCGCAAGTAAGCTGACATGCTCTCAGGGCTTTCCAATTCTAATAAATGGAACACCGCCCCATCAGCACGAGATTGAG
>CAXUIS010000096.1:0-5176 GCA_964250915.1 uncultured Ktedonobacteraceae bacterium
CGTTCGTGTGCATTTTTCGCTGTCATTTGTAACACGACTTGCACGATAGGGTTGGGTACACCCTCAGCAAGTAGACGCTCGGTAGGAAGCGGATCATGAATATGCTTGAGCGTAATCGACAATGGGCTATCGGCAGCAAAAGGAACACGCCCGGTCAAGCAATGGAAGAACACGATGCCGAGTGAGTAGATATCGCTGCGTCTATCAACACCCTGTCCTGTTCCCTGTTCAGGAGACATATATTGCGGCGTTCCAATACCAGTGCCGACGCGTGTGAGGTTTGTGGTGCCTTCAAGAATTTTGGCAATACCAAAGTCAGAAAGGAGCAAATGACCATCTTTCCGCAGCAACATATTAGCAGGCTTTACATCACGGTGAATAATGCCATTGCGGTGCGCGCAATCAAGCCCTTCGGCAGCCTGAATAATATACCCTGCCGCTTCAGGAACAGGGAGTGCGCGTTTGAGGCGATCTTTCAGCGTTCCACCTTCAACATACTCCATGACAATGTATGTCAGATTGCTTTCTTCCTCCGACGAACTGAAATCATGAATTTGCACGATATTGGGGTGTGTCAATTTGGCAACAGATCGTGCCTCTTGTACGAAACGTTTCACAAACACCTGATCGCGTGCGTGATGTGGCGGTAAGACTTTAATTGCGACATGGCGGTCAAGCGTCGGCTGATATGCTTTGAAGACCGTTGCCATACCTCCCGCGCCAATACGCTCTACAACGCGGAACTGGCCTAGTGACTTGCCTACAAGCGAACTCATATCATCACTTGTTTGACGTGGATACATATTTTCCGGTTGCATCACCATGAAGACCCCATATCATTTTCCCTTTGATGACTTATGTTACCTAGATTATAGCATGGCTCGTAAAGACTCTGTTGACGTATCACGCATCTTAGTGATTAGACAACTTCTCTACTGTATAAGACGCGTAGTGACTCGTCAATGTCAAAATCACTTCTACACAATGTGCTTGAAGTCTTACTATATCTTGGCGTCTATGGAGAGTAGGCTTACTCACGGTTATTGCTGCCGTCATTGTAAATATACTCATCACGTTGGTAGCGAAAGCACTGTTTCCTGTAGCACCTACGTTTATCCCTCTCCAACTGGGGCCTGTCATCGTCTTTACGGTGATAGGAGTCGTGGGAGCGGTCATCGCCTTTACGCTGCTCGTGCTATGGGCAACGCATCCAGTACTCCTGTTTCAACGCATAGCCTGGGCTGTGTTGCTCGTCTCGCTGATTCCTGATCTGTTACTCCCATTCATTGGACTGTTCCCAGGCACAACATTCCCAGAGGTGGGGGCGTTGCTGCTGATGCATGTGGCGACTGGACTGATCTGCTTAGGCACATTGTCGAGAGCGAAATACTAAAGTACACGTTGTGAAGCAGAGTGCCTTTGGGGGTCCGCTATGAATCAACAGAACACATCTTATCCTGAACGCGCGGTGATCGATGTCCTAATTGTTGGTGCTGGCCCAACTGGACTAACTGCTACACTGGAACTCGCTCGACGAGGAATTCCGTACGAACTATCCCTATATTCTGTTTGTTCCTCAAGCCGAGACAGAAGTGTTGCAGGAGACTTCCCTAACCGGCTGGGATATGTAATTGAGCGAGGAGTCGAACTCACAGCAGTGACGCAAGGTCCCGATGATGTCACAGTGCAACTTCAGCTCTCATCTCTCCAGCGTGGCGGTAGCGAGAATATCTCTGGGCTGGGTATCAGCTACCATCAGCAATATTCTGCTAGTTCGTCCCGATGGCTACGTAGCTCTCCACGTGCTGAAACTCTCTCAGGAGCAATTCTTGTCCGAGTTGCAGTCTTGGGTGATGCTTGCACAACCAGAAGCATCTACCCTTGTGCCCGGACGCACGTAAAGGAGAGAAACGTGTTTCTTATCCGTTCAAGTTAGGAGAATAAATATGTCACAAAGCACCAATCAGGAACCGATGCGATCCTTGCCTACGAATTATGTGATAGGAGTCATCGATCAGTTGCAGGAGGCGGAGCAGGCTGTTCAGACACTGCAAAAAGCTGGGTATGCTGCCCAGGATATGCTCCTCATTTCCAGTCAAGACTTCATTGAAGCTATCCAGCAAAGACGGCAGCAGACCTCTGCCTTCAAACGAGCAATCCATGCCTTCTCTGTATCGAGCGATGAGGGCTTCCCTGCGGACTTGTATATGCAGCAGGCGCAGAGAGGAGCTTGCGTGCTGGCAGTGTATGCATCCACTAGGGAACAAGCCCAACTGATCGCTCAAGAGCTTCAGGTATATCCTGTGCATCATTTGAAGTATTTTAGTCAGTGGGCAATCACTGACTTTCCTTCATCAGCAGGATCGTAGGATGTGTTCACTACTCCCCACGCTTAGAAAGCTTGATTCTTACTCATATCTTTTGGGTCCGCTTGTTGAGCCTAGACTCCTTATGAGGCCACGCTGTTCAACTCAGTCAGATCGTCCTCAGAAAGGGTCAGCAACCCCGCAGCAACGTTGTCGCGCAGATGCGCGATGGATGAGGTCCCTGGGATGAGTAGGATGTTCGGTGAGCGCTGGAGCAGCCACGCCAACGAGACAACCAACGGTGAAGCACCCAGACGAGTAGCGACGGCTCTCAGCTTGTCGGATTGAAGAGGAGAGAAGCCACCAATTGGGAAGTAGGGGACGTAGGCGATGCCTTGCGCGGCAAGAGAGTCGATCAGGTCGTCATCGTCGCGGTGGGCGAGGTTGTAGAAGTTCTGCACACACACAATCGGCGCAATGGATTGTGCCTCGGCGATCTGCTCGGCGTTCACAGTGCTCAGTCCGAGATGCTTGATCAGCCCTTCTTGCTGGAGGTGCGCGAGCACCGTGAACGGTTCGGCAATCGAGCCAGGAGTGGGGCGGTCGATCCCCCCGACACGCAGATTGACCACATCGAGTGCGTCGAGTCCGAGGTTTCTGAGGTTATCGAGAACAGCCTGGCGCAAATGCTCTGGAGAGTACGTCCGAACCAAGCCACCTTTGGCGTCTCGCAATGCTCCAACTTTGGTGACCAGGTGCAACGAGTCGGGATAAGGGTGCAGGGCTTCTTTGATCATCTGGTTGGTGAGATACGAGCCATAGCCGTAGAAGTCGGCGGTATCGATATGTGTGATCCCCAGTTCCACCACCTCATGCAGAAGAGCAACAGCGGCGTCGAGTTCGGCGGGTTGCGGACTCACCTGCTTCGCGGCTGTGAAAGCTTCGCGGTCGGCTGGAAGGCTAGGCAGGTGCGGACGGGCTAGTTGCATTGCGCCGTACCCCATACGAGTGACCGTCAGATCCTCAGGCATGGTGAACGTTCCTGCGGCTGTGGCTGGGAGACTCCTCTGCTCATGCGCTGAATATGATGCCATCGAATATGTTCTCTTTTCTTTCGTTATTCAAGTTCTTTGAGAATATGCTGGGGGAAAGGTCGTTCTCGATCAGCCTGAGCCTCGGTAGCCAGTGCGCGTAATCCCTGGACCATCGCCTGGAGATCGCTCGTGCTGAGCTTGCCCAACCAGGTAGGAAACCGATCATACTTTTTTATTACATGAGTATACCTCACTTGTTTATGTTTGCCAATATAATGAGACTTGCTTATATAATTTGCCAAAATTGGGTATTCCTAGAAAGAGGGTTCGTCTGCTCAAGCAAGTCTCTGAGAGAGAGAGAAGTTCTCAAACAGGTCATGAGGCTCTACAACTGCAAGGTAAGAACGCTCTCTCCTTTATGGTCGGACCCGCAGACACAGGTCGTCGAAATCCTGATGAGAGCGTCGGTTGGCTCGATGATCGTTGGGTTAGGACGCTCCTCGACGCGCACATCGCGTGGACCGTAAAGCATGATTCCTCGCGTGATGATTCTCCTTATCACGCTCAAACTATTCCTCGGCTTGCATAATCAAGAAACTCTACTGGGAGGTGGGCAACACCCATATGGTGTCCACCTTCCATGTGAGACCAAACCGCTTCACCAGCAAGTTGGAACGGAGGATGAGCGTTCAGCAGTTCCTCAAGGAGAATTCTCAGCTCGGTGCGAGCAAGCGTTGCACCAGGACAGAGATGAATGCCTCGTCCGAAGGCTAGGTGGTGCTTCGGATTTCGCTGTGACTCGAACTGGTCAGGCTGCTCAAACTGGTCAGGATCACGATTGCCTGATGCATAGAGGAGGACAACCTTGTCACCTTGCTTCATCTGAGTCCCACTCAGCGTCGTATCACTGGTGACTGTCCGGGCAAAGAGGTGCGTTGGATTATCGTAACGAAGGCTCTCCTCGATGAGCGAGGGGATACGATCCGTCTCCTGACGCAACCGCGCCTGCTCCTCGGGCCGCTCAGCAAGATACAAAAGAAGATTCCCTGTCGCGTTCATGGTCGTCTCATGGCCTGCGACAACAAAGCCAGTGAGAATCGAAAGCAGTTCCTCGTCGGTCAGGAGACGACCTTCAATTGTTAACGAGACGAACTGAGTGATCAGGTCGTTCTGCGGGTGAGCACGCCTCTCATTCACCTCGTCCATCAAGAGCACCAGCAACTCTCGCAACGGAGCCGGATTCCGTTCCTTGCCAAAGGTCATCCACAACTGCTCTGTGATGGTACGAATGCGTGAGGTCGTGTGTTCTTTGAGTCCAAGCATTCCGCTAATCACTTGAATCGGGAGTTGTATCGTAAGTTCGCTGACTAGTTCTCCACCTCCTTTGGCTACAAGCGGAGTCAGCAGTTGAACGATCACGGAACGAATAAACGGTTCCTGGCTACGAATCAGGCGTAAGTTCAGCGCATCATTAAAGATTTTCCTGTACCGTGTATGGGCGGGCGGGTCATAGTCAATCGGAATCGATTTCTGCTGACCTTCCTGGCGCGGAAGGTGAACGCCTTGGGCAGAGGAAAAGGTCACAGGGTCCATCAATGCCGTCACGATGTCGGCATACCGAGAGACGACCCAAAAGCCACCGTATCTATCGGATCGAGCCACGGGACATTGTTGTCGAAGATGTTCATAAACCTGATATACGTTGTCGTGTGTGAGAATAGGATCATGGTGGTCGAAGTGAGGGCACCATGCCGACAAGTCGCTGGTAGAGAAAGAACGCTCGGTAGGCTTCATTACATACCTCTTTTGCTGTTCCTAATAACGTGTCTTGATAGA
>CAXUIS010000096.1:5276-9913 GCA_964250915.1 uncultured Ktedonobacteraceae bacterium
ATAACGTGTCTTGATAGAAAAAACACGCACGAGCAAATTCACGGAAAGATCATCTTGACAAATTGACAAAACCTGTATACACTCCTAGTAATTATAATCGAATTAGAAGAATTTTTCAAGATTTTGATAGTAATTCTGTATACAGATTTCTAAAATTGAGATGAGAGCTAGCAGAGGAGACAAAGCGAAACGCATGCATGACACACAGAATCCGCTTCCAGGGCAAACGGACGTGTCCACGCGTGGACGTGATGAAGAAATCGGTGTTGCTCCTCTCTATACGCGCTTGCGCACCATGATTCTTCATGGCATGTTCCCTCCTGGCTCCATGCTTTCCCAGGTCAAGCTAGCTGAGTCGCTAGGGGTAAGCCGTATCCCGCTACGAGAAGCACTACGTATGCTTCAGCAAGAAGGACTGATTGAGGCGGAACACAATCAACGAGCGCGAGTTCCTTCCTTTGAACCGTCTATCGTTGACTCCCTCTATGCCAGCCGTATTCTGTTGGAAGCCTTGAGTCTTCGTTTGACGGTTCCTCGTATTGACCAATCAGACATACAAGCCCTGAAGCAAACGCTTGCGGAACTTGATGAGGCGGCAGCCCACATAGACCTTGATGCCTGGGAAGGGCCACACCGTCGTTTCCATCGTCTTCTGGTACTTCACGCCGAGGACTCGATGCGTCAGAGAATCGCGAGCTATTCCAACCAGTGCGAATATTATCGGCGTCTGTACTACCGTCTTGTGAGTAGACACCAACCAACGCGGTCGGCAGAAGCCATTGCAGCCGAACATCATGCCATTGCTAGTGCGTGTATCCAGGGAAAAGCAGACCTTGCGGCATATCTTTTAACGCGCCACTATGCACGTACTGCACTCACTGTGCTAGGACAGATGGCACCAGAATTTGATCCCGTCGCGGTACGCATGGCTTTGCAGATCGTTGGCGCAGATATTCCCCTTCCCAAGGCACTCCCATCCAAGAGGCAAACGCGGAGAAGGCAGGAGGCTCAGGCGAACGGACAAAGAAGCTAACGCGTGTAAAAAAGCGACGACCGTGTTCTTTTGAGGATGAGGTGGGATGCATTGAAGAAATGTATTCTGTTTGAGTAACACTATGTCACAGACGACAAGGAGGAAATCAATGTCACAAGGATCTGAGGGGAGCACTCGTGCGCTGCCCGTTCTACATCATGTCAATCTCAAGACGATTCACATGCAGGAGATGATTGACTGGTACGCCATCGTTGTTGGTCTCACCACGATCTTTCAGTTTCCAGGTGGTGCCTGGTTGACCAATGACGCAGCAAACCATCGCTTGGCACTGCTCGCATCATCCAAGATGAGTGAGGACCCAGACAAAATAGTGCATACGGGCATCCATCATCTCGCGTTTGAGTACGCAACGTTTGACGACCTGCTGCATGCCTACATGCGCTTACAGGCACTGGGAATTCTGCCACACATGTGCCTGGATCATGGCATGACCCTCTCGTTCTACTACGTCGATCCCGATGGGAACAGTGTCGAACTCCAGGTTGACAACTTTGGTGACTGGGCGCAATCGCAAGAGTGGATGCGTACCTCGCCCAACTTCGCAGCGGACCCGATTGGCACGTTCGTGGACCCTGATCAGATTGTTGCTGCTCGTAAGACAGGTGCCTCGTTCGCCGAAATCCATCGTCGTGCCTACGCGGGCGAATTTCCACCTTCCGGCCCAATAGACCCACGCGTCCCGCTTGATGACCCTCGTGCTCCTCTGTAGGAGTCTTCCAGGGAATCAAGTCTATATCGTTTGAATCGAGCAAGCTTGTACATCATTTTACTCCATGATACGCGAAGGTGCGTCTGGAGATCAGCTTATCTGCAAGAGAGGAAAGAGGACAATGTCAACGTCCATTCCGACATCGAATCTCGATTTGTACAGCGACGACGTGCTGACCGACCCATATGAGCATTATCAGCGCCTTCGTGAAGCGGGGCCAGCGGTCTGGCTTGAGCGACACAACGCGTGGGTTGTTACTCGCTATGATGTTGTCCGTGCCGTGCTCAGAAACTGGGCGACGTTTTCGTCAGCTTCAGGGGTAGCGCTCAACGACCCCCTCAACACAGCGATGAGTGGAAATACGTTGGGTTCTGATCCTCCTCTTCACGATCTCCTGCGCAACGTGGTTGCCTCCCGTATGACTTCACAAGCCCTACGTTCCACTCAGGAGATGATTGATCAGCGAGCCGAGGAGCTTGTCGAGCGGCTGGTGACGCAACAATCGTTCGATGCTGTCCAAGACCTAGCACAAGTGCTTCCTTTGTCCATTGTTCCCGACTTCATTGGTTTGCCTCAAGAGGGGCGTGAACATATGCTGGACTGGGCAGAGGCGACGTTCAACGCGATGGGTCCAATGAATGAGCGCTGCACGCACGCATTAAAGACGTTGCCGGAAGTCTTTGGCTACGCGGCGCAGATAGCGGCATCAGGCAACCTGCAACCAGGAAGCTTTGGAGCAGGCGTCCTTGAGGCTCAAAGAGACGGTCGGATCACGGCGGCACAGTGTCCTCAACTGTTTACCGCGTACCTTGTACCGTCATTGGATACCACGATTAGTGCGGTTGGGAGTGCCATCTGGCTGTTTGGTCGCTATCCAGACCAGTGGAATAAGATACGAGAGAACCCCTCGCTCATCCCGAACGCCTTTGAGGAGGTGTTGCGCTTGGAGTCCCCGCTCCAGAGTTTCACTCGTCTTGTAATGAGCGACTACGACGTGGAAGGTATCTCCATTCCCTCGGGATCACGTGTCGTCGTGCTGTTCGCTTCTGCCAACCGTGATGAGCGCAAGTGGGAGCATGCAGACACCTTCGATGTGACGCGCAACACGTCAGGGCATCTTGGCTTTGGTTACGGTATTCATCTGTGTGCAGGCGCGAGCTTAGCACGATTGGAGGGTCAGGCGGTCCTGGGTGCATTGGCACGACGCGTGGAACGCTTCGATCTCGGTGAAAGCACCCGGAAGTTGAATAACGTCATTAGGAGTCTGAGGACGCTAGCCGTCACGGTGCATGCGACGACTCAGCATTCGTGACCGTCTTTGTGCCGATGTGGAGCAGGAGAGAAGGCCATCTGCTGCTGTGCGAAGAGAAGGATGGTCGCCTCACAGAGGACTTCCTTTCAAGCCACGAACGTGCAAAGAGAAGAAAGGGAAGGTGAGAACATGAGAGCGGCAGAGAGCGCAGATAAAAGCCAAGATATTCCCCAGGAGACGGAAGTCCTCATCGTTGGGGGGGGTCCCGTTGGACTGAGTGCAGCAGTCGAGTTAGGACAACGAGGGGTGCAGTGCGTAGTTGTCGAGCCACGGCGGCTCGTTTCACAACTTAGACCACGTGCCAAGACGACGAATGTGCGAACAATGGAACATTTTCGTCGTTGGGGACTGGTTGAACGTCTGCGCGAGGTGGCTCCACTCAAAGTGGACTGGTCGCAGGATGTTGTCTTTTGTACCACGCTACTCGGTCACGAGGTGACACGCTTCACGCATTGCTTTGGATTGACTCCACAACGAACCGATCTGTTTGCGGAGTCGGGGCAACAGATCGCCCAGCCACTGGTCGAAGAGGTGTTGAGAGAAGCAGCTAGCGACTTGGAGCCATGCCACCTTTTGCTCGGTTGGGCATTGCACAGTCTTCAGCAGGATGAGGATGGCGTTCAGGCGACGATTGTCAACGAGCACGGCGAGCAGCGGCAGGTCAGGGCATATTACAGCATCGGCTGCGATGGATCCCGTAGTGTTGTTCGTGCGGCAATCGGTGCCCGCTACGTGGGAACCTCAGACCTGCGCCCAAACTTTGGCTTTGTCTTTCGCGCACCAGGATTGGCGGATCGGCTGCCTCATGGCCCAGCAGTCCAATACTGGGTACTCAACCCGGCCTTTCCTGGTGTAATAGGCCGTATGGATATGGAGGATCAGTGGTGGGCTGGGGTCAATGGAGTCTCTGCCGAGACTGGGCAGGCGAACACACACGCCCTGATTCATGGTCTCATTGGGACCGAGATTGATGCTGAGATACTCGGAACCGACCCCTGGACGGCACGTATGTTGCTGGCGGACCGCTACCGAAGCGGTCGGGTCTTTCTAGCTGGCGATGCCGTGCACCTGAATCCGCCGTGGGGCGGTCATGGCTTTAACACTGGCATTGGGGATGCGGTGAACATTGGCTGGAAGCTCGCGGCAGTACTTCATGGCTGGGGCGGAGATGACCTGCTCGCAAGCTATGAGGCTGAACGGCGACCAATCGCCGAGCGAACCATCGAGGAGGCAGTGGCGAACATGAGCGTTCTTGCCCCTGAGCTCAGCAATCACGACCTAAGCACTTCAGGACGGCTCGGCGAACAAGCGCGGCATGCAGCCGCTCAGGTAATCCAAGCTGCTAAAGATCGAGAGTTCCATAGCCTGGGACTCGTGCTGGGCTACCAGTACAACGTCTCACCGGTGATTGTTGATGACGGTACGCCTCCTCTTTCCGAAGGCCAAGTGTATTTGCCAACAGCCCGACCAGGAGCGCGGCTGCCGCACCTGTGGCTATCAGATGGAGCGTCCCTCTATGACCGACTGGGAAACGGCCTGTCACTGCTTCGGCTTAGTGATGA
>CAXUIS010000096.1:10013-16325 GCA_964250915.1 uncultured Ktedonobacteraceae bacterium
AGTAATTGCGCATGTCACCACCATTGCTGCACTCACAAATGCTGCCGATGCAGGAGTAGATATTCTCACGCATGCACCCTTAGATGCAGACGTTGACGACACTCAGGCACACTCTCTGGCGTCAAAGGGCATTGCATCAGTGCCGACGTTAATTGCGATGCGGACTGTGACAGGCATCGCGGAAATGACAGCACGCCTGAAGGCTCATGGCATTTCTGTTGATTACGCCCATGCTCGCCGGACAGTATCCGCGCTCCACCGGGCCGGCATCACTATCTTAGCTGGGACAGACGCGTATCAAGGATCTGCTGCACCTGCGTCCATTCAACATGGAGAAGCCTTCCACGACGAATTAGAGTTGCTTGTTGAGGCTGGACTAACGCCTATTGAAGCTCTACGTGCTGCCACGTTCATCCCTGCTGCGTACTTTGGGTTCACAGACCGAGGTGTCATTACGGCTGGGCGACGGGCGGACCTGCTGCTCATTGAGGGAGACCCGACCCAGAATATTGCAACTACACGTGCCATTCGCAATGTCTGGGTAGCAGGAGTGCAAGTTCGCTAACAGCAAGCAAAACGATGAAATAGTTCTGAGGTGTAGAATACTCAAGAGTCCATCATGTATAATTTCCAATAAATGTAGTACATATTTGGAAAGTAGGAATGTTCGTGGAAATAAAGAATTTTACGACGCACGCGAATGGAATGGATTTTTATTGTGAAATGATGGGGCAAGGTCCAACTATTGTACTTGTCCCCGATGGGACCAATGATTGTGGTCCTTATGAGAGGATGATGGAATATCTTTCAGATGAGTTCACTGTTTTGACCTTTGACCCTCGTGGTGGGTCAAGATCACTTGATCCCCATCCACGTGCAGTTACCCCAGAATTATTTTCCGATGACATCGCAGCCCTTGTTCAGGAATTACACATAGAAAAGCCTATTTCGGCGTTCGGTGTAAGTTCGGGAGGACAAGCTGTTCTTGCTTTGGCTAAGTTCCATCCAGATATTCTTAGAAATGGAGTTGTCCATGAAGCCGCATTGCAGGCTGATACCCCAATTAAAAATGCTGGCTTTGAGTACTTTCAAACAATTGCTACTCTATCTCCCAAAGTCGCTTCCTCAGCGACGATTTCAGCAATTACATTTGTTGGAACATTAGAGGGGATCGAATCAACTGACGATGTCACGCGCACAAGAATGGCAAAAAATAATGGGTACTGGGCGCAATACTATCTTGGAACTGTTGATATGGGACGCTACTTTGAGGAAGATTTCGCACACATGGCTCCAGTTGATTTCACCATCGGGACGTGGACGCCTTCATGGTTAACGGCTGCCAACCAAACTACAGCAATTCGCGGAAATCGTCCAGTCACGTGGGTGAACAGTGCTCACGCTCCTCATAGGACTATGCCGAAAGAAATGGCGGAGATTGTTCGGGAGAAAGTGAAGCAGTATTTGAGCTAACTCTCATACAAATAAATCCTTGAAGACGATGACGGTGGAATATGAGTTTCGTTTTACACAGGACCAAGATGAGGCTGAAGTACTTAAGGACTACCTTTGCACCGCAAAGTCACACATTACAAGAAGCTAGTCAGGACTCAATTTAGCAACTTTACGAAGGCGATTCCGCTCAAGGATGGCTGCTGTTTCCTCAAGGAAGGTCCAAAAAATGTCCATTCGAGATGTCAAAGCATCCCGCTCGTGTTGCATGCATTCGATATAGGAATGGCGAAGATGGAACCCGATTCACGAACACCACGTAAATTTACAATAATAATGAAGATGACAAGCACGACATCTATACTAACGATGGTCGTTGTAGAAAGACCGGAAGGAAAGAGCTACAATACCCAAGAGGATGACAATCGCAAGGCAAATTGGGAGTGTTACCTATAAGCTTCCAGAGCCTGCAAGAATGATTGTGCCTAGAATTGCCTCTGTCGCATATGCTACTGACGAGATAGCATCAGAGGAAAGGACAGCTAATGCTTTCACCTTTGTCAGACGTTCATGCTCCTGTTGAGCAGTTGCGATTGGTGCCCCAATGAGAATACGTTTTATGGTATACCTGAAACGTCCAAAACTATCTTTAGGGATTTCCGTTTCAAGTGTCGCCTCAAGAGTTTCTGCATTCACACGCTTTTGCGACGCAAACCCTTCTTGTTTCTGGTCCATTGCTCGTATATCCTCACATTAAAAAGTTAGAACTTTTTTCCATCTTCTTAATGTACCGTCCAGAATGTCAAAAAGGGCTAAAGAAAGGCAAGAGGAATCTAAGGATATGCTCAACAAACTCATGCATTTAAGAGTTTTGGTAGAGGAACTCATGAGGATTATTTTTTATTACGCTTCCTTGGTTGAGTTGACATTGTGTAACCATACCATGCTATAGGGTGGAAGTATCAACGTTTCATCTGTCTTATATTGGTTTTCTGTTAGCAGATCAATGACGTGCTCACTCGTGACGAATTGCCGCAGATCAAGAGATTGCGTATATACACTGAAATTTACCGCGACATAGACTGCTTGCTGCCCCTGTTGTCGTGCGAACAGCACTATATGTGTGTTGTTGCTATTGAGCCAATTTGTAGGATTGTATGCCGCGAAAATGGGGTGAGACTTACGTATTTCAATCATACGTTGTAAACTACTAAAGATGCGCCCAGGAACGGACGTAGGATTATGGCGTTGTTCCAGTGTCTGCTCATGTGCAAAGGGACGATGAACCCAGCGATTGTCTGGTGCTTTAGCTGGATCCTGCTGATAGCTATAATCGTTGAGCGTTCCTAACTCATCACCAAGATACAGCAATGGAATCCCGCCAACAGTGAGGATTACTCCCATCATTGCCAGGATACGTTTGACAGATAGGTCAACCGCGTAGGCATCTCCTTGATGCAATGCTTGCTCCAATCCTGCGAGTGAAGCAGTTGTACCGCAGATACGCATATCACCTGTACGTGGATGATAGCCAAAGGGGAGACCAACCGCAAAACTTCCCTCAACCTGACCAGTGTAGAACCTATTCAGGAAGATACGATGGATACCGCCATCGATACCAACTTCAGTACAGTCTTCATTAGCAAAACCCCAGCCAATATCATCATGACTACGTATATAATTCACCCACGCGGCATTTGCAGGAATGTTGAAACGTTTGATCATGCTATGCTGCAACAAATGTGTCCAGCCGCTCGCCATCGCTTCCCACATCAAGACCATCAGCAATGGGTTATAACTGATGGCACATTCCTGACCGACGTATTTCACAATTTCATCAGGGTGCACAATCGCTTCTGCTTTGAAAATGGTAGCAGGTGCGGCAATCTGAATCAGCACGTTGAATGCTGCAATGAGAGCGTGCGCTTGAGGAAGATTCTCACAATTAGTACCTAGCTGTTTCCAGAGGAAGGGCAACGCATCCAGCCGAAGCACTTCTACACCGCGATTAGCGAGAAAGAGCATCTCACTTAGCATTGCGTTAAAAACAGCAGGATTCGCATAATTAAGGTCCCACTGATAGCGATGAAAGGTTGTCCATACCCAACGTTGTAATTCCGGCACATAGGTGAAGTTACCAGGTGCTTGCTCAGGAAAAATTTCGCGTAAGTTCTGTTCATAGAGTTTTGGCAATACCTCATCAGGAAACGTCAGATAATAGTCTTGATAGTTTGAGTTCCCCTCTTTAGCACGCATGGCCCAGTCATGCTCGTCTGAGGTATGATTCATAACCATATCAAGCACCAAGCTAATTCCGTGTCCACGCAACTCCGTCGCAAGTTCTGTTAATTCTTCCATCGTCCCTAGTTGAGGGCGTACTTCACGGAAGCTACTGACTGCATATCCTCCATCATTATGTGAAGAGGGTGAGAGAAAGAGGGGCATCAAATGTAGATACGTCAGTCCTAGCTCCTGAAAATAAGGAATACGCTCACGAATGCCTTTCAGATTGCCAGCATAGAGATCAACATAGCACACACCACCCACCATTCGTTCGTTTTGAAACCATTGTGCATCGCGGCTCACATCAAGCGCATGAAGCACTGGAGGTCGTGCAATAAATGCGTGTGCTACCGTCATAAGTATCTGCTTGAACTGCTCGGTAAAATCAGCCCGATCCCCATAGAGACCGCGCAGTAGATCGGTGAGTGAGACAAAATGCTCCTCTAGTCGTGCCAAAAAGGTTACACGTTGTGTATCATCTGTAAAAAGAGCGGTCAGAAGAGGGCGTAATTCAGACCAAATGCTTTGTGATGAATCCATACTCATTAAGAGCCTCCATACCACTTGGGGGATGTTGAGTAGGACACAAATGTGGAGACCAATTTCGTCTGCTCCATGAATAGGGGCGTCGCTGCTTGCGTGTCACACTCAATCACACTATATCACATCAGAAAAATCTCCTGCTAACCAACTTTGGCACAATTAGAACGAGCACATCCAGGCAATCAAGAGGATGGAACTCGTAACTTCAGCAATACTACGGGAAATCAATTGCCTTTACCAAAAGAGTAGCGTACACGCTGTATATGCTAGCTATAAAAGGATACTGAAACTTGATTCTATATAGGCCGTGTTACAAGCAGAGTTACGTAATTTCTACTAACTCTGATTTCCTAGGAAAAACATGAGGGAGAATATATGCAGTTAGAACAGAAGGTTGCTATTGTTACAGGCTCAGATAGCGGCATTGGGCGAGCTATTGCGATCCAATTTGCGAAGGAAGGTGCCTCGGTTGTTGTCAACTATGCTCATGCTCAGGATAAGGCCGAAGAGGTACGTCAAACAATTGAGCAAAGCGGAGGAAAAGCCTTTGTTATTCAGGCCGATGTGTCTCAATATCAACAAGCAATGAGTCTGATTCAGCAGGCAGTAGAGCACTTTGGCAAGCTAGACATTATGGTAAACAACGCCGGTATGGAAATTCACAGTCCTTTCCTGGATGCGACCGAACAGCAGTTTGATCGCGTATTGGGTGTTGACCTGAAAGGACCTTTCTTCTGTGCACAAGCAGCCGCACGCGAGATGGTCAAGAGCAATATTGCTGGACGCATCATCAATATTTCCTCTGTGCATGAAGACCTTCCCATGCCGCAAAATGTGCCTTATTGTTGTGCCAAAGGTGGACTGCGCATGCTGACACGCACAATCTGTCTCGAACTTGCTCCACACAACATTACCGTCAATAACATTGGCCCCGGTGCGGTTGATACTCCGATTGATGCAGATGTAAAAGCCGATCCGCAAAAGTGGAACGCATTGCTCTCAGAGATACCACTGCATCGTATGGGCCAGCCGGAGGAGATTGCAGGTCTCGCGGTCTACCTTGCATCCGATGCTTCTGGCTATGTAACCGGCTCGACCTTCTTTATTGATGGTGGCCTTATGCGCAACACAGGTGCTGTATAGTCATCATAGACAATACTTGTGCCCTCTTTGTGGAAGACACCGATAAACTCGGTGTCTTCCACAAAGAGGGCCTTTTTCTTATTTGTGAGCTATCTCTAACCAGGGAAAAATGATAAAATAGAACATATATTCTTTAGAAAGAGGGGTACTGCAACTCTATGAACCTGATGAACCGCATCAATGACTTTCTTCTTACTGGTCAATATAGTCATCCAAAGGGTATTGTTGGACGTGTACTTGGAGAACAGATGGTACGCCAACACGTACCAGAAACAGCTTGGACAGTTTCGCTACTGAATATCCAGCCGGAGGATCAAATATTGGAACTTGGCTTTGGAGCAGGTCGTGCTATTGAACTGGTTGCTATTCAAGCACCTGATGGACATGTATTCGGTATAGATATCTCGCAGACAATGATGTATGCTGCTCGTCGTCGTAATGCACGTGCGATTAAGTCTGGGCGAGTTACGCTACGTCATGGTGATCTAACAACCCTTCCTTTTTCTGATAATCAGTTTGATAAGGTATTTAGCATCCAGACTCTATATTTCTGGCCTGATCCTCAACGTGCTCTTGCTGAAATTTTCCGAGTACTTAAACCAAGTGGTACACTTATCGTAACGCTCTCTACTGGCACAATAGACTCGGATGAAACAGGATTAGAACATTACCAGCTTCTTTTAGAAAATCAGATCGTTCCAGTTGCGAAACAGATCGGTTTCACTTTGGTTTCCATTGAACAAGGGCCGACTTCTCGACAATTTAAAACAACCGCTGTAATTGGTGTGAAGTAGCTTTTCACAGAGAAGAGCATCCATATGTCACACATCGCAAAACATTTTATAAGGAGGATTTGCTGCTACAGCCTAACCTCTAGTACTCTCGACTCCG
>CAXUIS010000097.1:0-2664 GCA_964250915.1 uncultured Ktedonobacteraceae bacterium
CGCCAACAGGGTGTAATGAATTAGACCCCTACAGATTCACAGCCGAAATAAAATTATAGCTCGTCTTCGTTTCCACTTATTTGGAGGACGAGACGACAGAAATGTAACATAGCGGAGGCAGATTCTAAATACGCTTCGTCGGTTGCAGCTGCTTGCTGTGTGACCATCGCGCGACGCCGTAGAGCGCGTAGCACCACCATCACATCTTCTTTGATTGATGGCTCTATATCCTCTTGCTGCATCAGGCGCACAACCTGCCGCACAATTGAGTCAACCTCACGGCGCATAAGCGCGAGATCGGTCGTCCACGGGTCGTTTTCATCATGGGCACTATTTGTTGTGTTGCCTGCACCCCAGAAGAGCGAGTCCGCAAATTGTTCACGATATTTGATATCGCCCTGCTGACTGACATCGCTGGATGGTGGCTTACGCGTGGACTTGCGAGAGGGCTTACTCGTCCGTCGGGAATGTGCGTCAGGTTCTTCTTGTTTGACCCCCAATTCATGTAGAAGCAGAGCTAATTCTTCTTCCCAGCCAGCCATAGATACCTCCGTGTAAAACAACTGCGAACAAATAGGAATCCGAGTCGGACAAGCAAGACTGTAGTAACGGTGCCTGTCCACGAAATCTTACGCGAAGTGTAACACAGTGTGTCATGCTTGTAAATGACCCGAATTGGCTTATGTATTGGAGACACTTCTATCCTTAAACGGCTTACAAGGTCACATGAAACGCAGTAGATACATGAACTTTACAAAAAGGGTTCGACACTTCACGAGTGGCTAGACGCCATCTCCAGATTTCGTTGCAGCTTTGTTCGTGTCGTAGCATCGGGTGTGTAGATCATGACTCTGACATCAGGATCGCTGGGAATTTGTAAGGTAATGTGCTCGAATTCCAGGTGTCCCAGCGTGAGATGTTCCACAGCTTTGTGGCCGTCCATCGTGCGAGGAGCATCGTGCAGAGGCCACCACCGACAAAACTCAGGGCTGACCTGTTTGAGGTCCTCAATCAGTTCCTCAAACCAAGCGTCGCCAGGGTAGCGAACACTTGCTGTGTGAAACTCTACTAAGACGCCTCGTGCCGTCTGTTCCCAATCAAGATAGTGCGCCTTTCTGGTTGGGCTGGTGAAGAGTCGCCAGACCAAATTGCGCGAGTGAGGAATTGCTATTTGAGTAATATCAAAAACACGCTCGGCAGCGTTGTTCCAAGCCAGAAAGTCCCATCGTCGTCCCATAACGTATGCAGGAGTTGGGTCCAAGTCAGAGAGTACCTGCTGGAGGGCTGGACTGACCTGCTCCTCTATAGGGGGAACACGAGGAGGAAGCGGTTGCCCAGCGAGTAGAAACAGGTGCCTTCGTTCGTTGAGCGTGAGTCTTAGTGCTTGAGCCAAGCTTTCCAGGACTTGTGCCGAGGGATGTACATTCCGTCCTTGTTCCAGCCAGAGATACCAGGAGGTGCCGATATTAGCAAGTTGCGCGACCTCTTCGCGGCGCAGTCCAGGCGTTCGACGGCGCACACCTGAGGGCAATCCCACCTCATCGGGAGAAAGATACTCTCGCCGCTTCCGTAGAAAATCGGCGAGTGTCTGACGACGTTCGCTCTCGTTCATATCAATCGCTCCTTATCTATCCTGGTAGTCAGAGACCTATGATTAAGAAACCCTGTTCCTGATGCCAGAAATACAGTATATTCAAGCCATGTACATCTCTAACTCAAGAGTATGTGCACAACGACATGAGTCTTGGAAACAACACGTAGCGTAACAGAACTCCATGTTCCTATCTACTATTCTATAACAAGGAGAATACTTATGACACAGAATATGAACGAGCATACGACGATACCTCGCGGCCTTCTTACGAACAAGGTAGCATTGATTATGGGAGCTGGTCGAGGCATTGGAGCGGCATCTGCTCGACTGTTTGCTCATGAAGGTGCTTCAGTGCTTCTGGCATCTCGAACCGAATCTGAATTGAGCGCAGTAGTTCAGGAGATCAGAGCAACTGACGGAACAGCGGATTACGTAGTTGCCGATCTCGCCAATGCCACTAGTGTCCAGAATGCGGTGCAGACCGTCGTGAATCGCTACGGTCGCCTTGACATTGCCTTCAATAATGCAGGAATCTCTATTCCTCATGCATCACTTGCCGACGTGCCAGAACACGACTTCGACATGATTACCGCAGTAAACTACAAAGGTATCTGGCTGTCTATGGCTGCGGAGATTCGTGCGATCCGCGCCACATCCAAAACAGGCGCGATTGTCAACAATAGCAGTGTTGGTAGCTTCATGGGGAATCCAGGACTCGGAGTATATGGTGCTACCAAACGTGCCATCAACAGCCTCACTGAGACAGCTGCCATTGAATACGGGCCGGAAGGCATTCGTATCAATGCCGTCGCCCCTGGCACGACCATGACAGCGATGATACAGAAGTGGGTTGCACAGGAACCTACTATCATTGAGCAACTCAACGCTCGTACACCTCTTCGACGCTCAGCTAATCCAGAGGAGATTGCTGAAGCCGTGGCGTGGCTTTTAAGTGACTACGCCTCCTACGTCACTGGTGTCGTCTTACGCGTTGACGGGGGCATACGGGCCTAAGTAGTGGCACAGCAAGGTATGAATGAAAAGAGGCATTGAGTTTCCCTACGTAGGGA